>JBKPBQ010000231.1:0-6771 GCA_046726955.1 Acidobacteriota bacterium | reverse complement strand
TAGAGCGGGAAGCGGTCGCAGAGCCGGCCCACGTCCTTCTTCACGCCGGCGAGCGTCGTCTCGTTGTCGACGCCGGCCAGGGCGCGCGCGATGAGCTTGCCGATCTCCTCCATCTCCGGCTCCTTCATCCCGCGGGTGGTGAGGGCGGGCGTGCCGAGACGGATGCCGGAGGCGACCATGGGCGAGTTCGTGTCGTAGGGGATCGTGTTCTTGTTCACGGTGATCCCGGCCTTGTCGAGCGCGGCCTCCGCGGCCTTGCCGGTGATGCCGCGCGCGAAGACGTCCACGAGCATCAAGTGGTTGTCCGTCCCCCGGGAGACGAGGCGCCAGCCCTCGCCCGCGAGCGACGCCGCGAGGGCCTTCGCGTTGGCCACGATCTGCGCCTGGTAGGCCTTGAACTCCGGCTGGAGCGCTTCCTTGAACGACACGGCCTTCGCCGCGATCACGTGCATGAGCGGCCCACCCTGCACGCCGGGGAAGACGACCTTGTCGAGCTCCTTCGCCCACTTCGACTGGCAGAGGACCATCCCTCCCCGCGGGCCGCGCAGCGTCTTGTGGGTCGTGGTGGTCACGAACTCGCAGTGCGGCACCGGGCTCGGATGGAGGCCGGTGGCCACGAGCCCCGCGATGTGTGCTATGTCGGCCATGATCACGGCCCCGCACTCGTCGGCGGCCTTCCGCACCGCCGCGAAGTCGATCGTCCGCGGATAGGCGCTCGCCCCCACCACGATCACCTTCGGCCGGTGCTCACGGGCCAGGGCGGCCATGGCCTCGTAGTCGATCCTCTCGTCCTCCTTGCGCACGCCGTAGGCGACCACGTTGAAGAAGCGTCCGGAGAAGTTCAGCGGGTGGCCGTGAGTGAGGTGGCCGCCGTGGGAGAGGTTCATGCCGAGGATCGTGTCGCCCGGCTTCACCACCGCCATGTAGACGGCGGTGTTGGCCTGGGCGCCGGAGTGGGGCTGGACGTTCGCGTGGTCCGCGGCGAACAGCTGCTTCGCCCGCGCGATGGCCAGGCTCTCCACGACGTCCACGTACTCGCAGCCGCCGTAGTAGCGCTTGCCCGGATACCCCTCGGCGTACTTGTTCGTGAGCACGGTGCCCAGCGCCTCGAGCACGGCTTCCGAGACGAAGTTCTCGGACGCGATGAGCTCGAGCTGCCGTCCCTCGCGCACGGTCTCGTTGCGCACGGCGTCGGCGACCTCGGGGTCGGTACGGGCCAGGTGTTCCATGAGGCTCTCCTCGGCGGAGTATAGTTCCGGCGACCCCGGAGGCAACACTGGTCGAGGGCAGCGTCGTCGTCTCGCGAAAGGGACAGGCGCGCATCGAGCGCGGCCACCCGTGGGTGTTCCGCTCCGACGTCGTCCGCACGGAGGGCGCGTCTCCGGGCGCGGTCGTTGCGGTGCGAGGCCCGAAGGGCGAGCCCCTCGGCTTCGCCTTCTACTCCTCGCGGTCGGAGATCCGGCTCCGCATGGTCGAGCGGGGGGAATCGATCTCCGAGTCGTTCCTCGCGGACCGGCTGGGGCGGGCGATCGGCTGGCGGGAAACGGTGGCCGCGGGGGCGCCCGCCTGCCGCCTCGTCCACGGCGAGGGCGACGGGATTCCCTCGCTCGTCGTCGACCGCTACGAGGACTGGCTGGTCGTGCAGACGCTCTCGCAGGCCACCGAGCGGCGGAAGGACGAGATCGTGGGCGCGCTCGTGGAGCGGCTGCGTCCCAAGGGCGTCCTCGAACGGAACGACCCGCGCGTACGGTCGCTGGAGGGTCTCGAGCCGCGCGTCTCCCTCCTCCACGGCGAAGTGCCGGACGAGGTCGAGGTCCGGGAGAACGGCCTCGTGTTCCGCACGAGCCTCTGGAAGGGACAGAAGACCGGGCTCTTCCTCGACCAGCGGGAGAACCACCTCGCCGCGCGGTCGTACGCGCGCGGCCGCGTGCTCGACGCCTTCACGTACGACGGGGGCTTCGCCCTGAACGTCGCCGCGGTGGCCGACGAGGTCCTGGCGGTGGACGTCTCCGGGGAGGCACTCGCCCGCGTCGAGCGGAACGCCGCGCTCAATGGGCTTCGCAACGTGAGCGTGCGCGACGCCAACGCGTTCGACCTCCTCCGCGCGCTCGACGACGCGGGAGAGCGATTCGACGCGGTCGTGCTCGACCCGCCCGCGTTCGCGAAGAGCAAGGACGCGGTTGAGAAGGCGCGGAGGGGCTACAAGGAGATCAACCTCCGGGCGCTGCGGCTGCTGAAGCCGGGAGGCTGCCTGGTCACGTGCTCCTGCTCGTACCACGTCCACGAGGACGACTTCGAATCGATCCTCGCGGACGCCGCGGTCGACGCGGGCGCGGAAGTGATCGTGGTCGAGAAGCGACGGCAGGGACGAGACCATCCGATCGTGCTCGGAGTGCCGGAGACGTACTATCTCAAGTGTTTCATTTTAAAGAAACTAACTTGACTTAGCGTAATGCACTAATTAAACTTGACAATAATACGCTAATAGACTATCTTCTTTGACCGGAGGAGCAATGCGTCTGGATCAGTTCACGGTCAAAGCCCAGGAGGCGCTCGCCGCCGCCCAGACGGCGGCCGAGAGGAGCGACCACCCCGAAGTCACGCCCGATCACCTGCTGAAGGCGCTGCTCGAGCAGGAAGGCGGCGTCGTCCCGTCTGCCCTCGGGAAGATGGGAGCGAACGTCGGAGGCCTCGGCGCCGACGTCGATCGCGCGCTCTCTTCCCTGCCCCGCACCCAGGGTGCGGCCACCCACATCTCGCCCAAGCTCGACGGTGTCCTGAAGTCCGCGCTCCGCGAGGCGGAGGCGCTCAAGGACCAGTACGTCTCCACCGAGCACCTCCTGCTCGCCCTCCTCGACGCCAAGCCGTCTCCCGCGGACGCGCTCCGGAGTCACGGCGTCACGCGCGACGGAGTGCTCAAGGTCCTGCGCGAGATCCGCGGCAACCAGCGCGTCGACGATCCGAACGCGGAAGACCGCTACCAGGCGCTCGAGCGCTACGGCCGCGACCTCACGGACCTCGCGCGCCGCGGCAAGCTCGATCCCGTGATCGGCCGCGACGACGAGGTGCGCCGCGTCGTCCAGGTCCTCTCCCGCCGCACCAAGAACAACCCCGTGCTCATCGGCGAGCCTGGCGTGGGCAAGACCGCGATCGTGGAGGGCCTCGCCCAGCGCGTGGTGAAGGGCGACGTGCCGGAGTCGCTCAAGAACAAGCGCGTCATCGCGCTCGACCTCGGCGCCCTCATCGCCGGGGCCAAGTACCGCGGCGAGTTCGAGGACCGCCTGAAGGCCGTGCTCAAGGAGGTCCAGGAGTCGCAGGGCGACGTCATCCTCTTCATCGACGAGCTGCACACCGTCGTGGGCGCGGGCTCCGCGGAGGGGGCGATGGATGCCTCGAACATGCTGAAGCCCGCCCTGGCTCGGGGCGAGCTGCGCTGCGTGGGCGCCACCACCCTCAACGAGTACCAGAAGCACATCGAGAAAGACGCCGCGCTCGAGCGGCGCTTCCAGCCCGTCTACGTGGACGAGCCGAGCGTCGAGGAGACGATCGGCATCCTCCGCGGGCTCAAGGAGCGCTACGAGGTGCACCACGGCGTGCGCATCCAGGACGCCGCCCTCGTGGCCGCCGCCGTCCTCTCCCACCGCTACATCGCCGACCGCTTCCTGCCCGACAAGGCGATCGACCTCGTGGACGAGGCGGCGAGCCGGCTGCGCATCGAGATCGACTCGCTGCCCACCGAGATCGACGTCGTGGAGCGCAAGGTCGTCCAGCTCGAGATCGAGCGCCAGGCGCTCAAGAAGGAGAAGGACAAGGCGTCGCGAGAGCGGCTCTCCAAGCTCGAGAAGGAGCTCTCCGACCTCCGCGAGCAGACGAGCGCCATGAAGGCGCACTGGCAGCTCGAGAAGGACGCGATCCAGAAGATCCGCGCCACCAAGGAGAAGATCGAGCAGGCCCGCTTCCAGATCGAGGAGGTCACGCGCAAGGGCGACCTCGGCAAGGCGGCGGAGCTCCGCTACGGCACGCTGCCCGGCCTCGAGAAGGAGCTCCAGGCCCAGAACGACACGCTCGCCCAGCTCCAGACGAAGCAGCGCATGCTGAAGGAGGAGGTGGAGGCGGAGGACGTGGCCGAGGTCGTGGCCAAGTGGACGGGCGTCCCCGTGTCGCGCCTGCTCGAGGGAGAAGTCGAGAAGCTCCTCCACGTCGAGGACCGCCTGCGCCGCCGCGTGGTGGGACAGGACGAGGCGCTGCTGCTCGTGGCCAACGCCGTCCGCCGCTCGCGGGCGGGGCTCGGAGACCCCCGCCGGCCCATCGGGTCCTTCCTCTTCATGGGACCCACGGGCGTCGGCAAGACGGAGCTCGCGCGCGCCCTCGCCGAGTTCCTCTTCGACGACGAGAAGGCGATGGTCCGCCTCGACATGTCCGAGTACATGGAGAAGCACGCGGTGGCCCGCCTCATCGGCGCGCCTCCGGGCTACGTCGGCTACGACGAGGGCGGCCAGCTCACGGAAGCCGTCCGCCGCCGGCCCTACTCCGTCGTCCTCTTCGACGAGATCGAGAAGGCCCACCCCGACGCGTTCAACGTGCTCCTGCAGGTGCTCGACGACGGCCGCCTCACCGACGGCAAGGGCCGCACGGTGGACTTCCGCAACACCGTCCTCATCATGACGAGCAACGTGGCGAGCGACCTCGTCCAGGAGATGGCGAAAGGCGAAGGCGACGAGGAGCGGCTCAAGGATCGTCTCATGGAGGCTCTCCGCCGGACCTTCCGCCCGGAGTTCCTGAACCGCATCGACGAGATCGTGACGTTCCGGTCGCTGGGCCGCGAGGAGATCCGGAAGATCGTGGACATCCAGCTCGGAGACCTCGTGAAGCGGCTGGCCGAGCGCAAGCTGACGATCGAGCTCTCGCCGGAGGCCCGGAAGGCGCTCGCCGACCGGGGCTACGACCCGGTGTTCGGGGCGCGGCCGCTCAAGCGGACGATCCAGCGCATGATCGAGAACCCGCTGGCGGTGGAGGTGCTGGCCGGCCGCTTCGCCGAAGGAGACCGCATCCTCGTGGAGACGGACGGCGACGCCTTCCGCTTCCGCAAGGAGGTCCCCGCCGCCGTCGCCAGCTGAGCCGACACTAGAACGCTACGGGCTCCGGCTTGCGGGGCACCGCGTCCGCGTCCACGCGGAGGGGACGCGACGCGGGAAGCGCTTCGACCGGCCGCACTACGAGCACGGGGCAGGCGGAGCGCCGCACGACCTGGCTCGTGGTCGAGCCGAACAGGCGCTCGCCGACGGGGCCGTGCCCGTGCACGCCCATGACCACGAGGTCCGCCTTGCGCTCGTCGGCCATGGCGAGGATCTCGCGCCAGGGCGTTCCCGTCGTCGCGCGCTCTTCACCTGGCACCACTCGCGGGTGTCGTCCCGTGTCGCGGCCCGGAGCTTCTCGAGCGCTTCGCCTTCGAGCTCGCGCCGCCGCGCGTCGAGGGCGGGCAGCGGACGGAAGAGCGCGGTGACGGCGGGACCGGAAGCGGCGTTCACCACGTGGAGGAGCGTCACGACCGCGTCGCTCTCCTGCGCGAAGGCGAGGGCCGTGTCGATCGTCTGGCGGGAGTGCTCGGAGAGGTCCACCGCGCAGAGGATCCGCCGGAAGAGGCCGGACGCGGACGCGGGTCCTCCCGACCCCACGGTCAGCACCGGGCACCCCGCGCGACGCAGCACCTTCTCCGTCACCGAGCCGAGGAGCAGGTGCTCGAACCCGGTCCGCCCGTGGGTCCCCATCACGACGAGATCGGCGGGGAGCGCCGCGGCCTCCTCGAGGATCGCGCGCCACGGCTCGCCCTCCCAGACCTCGGTGGCCAGTGCGATCCCCCGGTCGAGGAACGGCTTCGTGAACCGGGCGAGCTCCTCCCGGCTCTGCTGGCGCGCGGCCCCCATCGTCTCTTGGGACACCGGAAAGTAGGGGTTCTCGGGTCCTCCGGGGATCACGTTCGGGCAGACGTGGGCGACGGTGACGCGCGCGTCGAACCAGGCCGCGACGTCGCAGGCGCGCGCGAGGGCGCGGGCCGAGAACTCCGAGAAATCGACGGGACAGAGCACGCGCTCGATCTGGACGCGGGATGGGGCCATGGCTCGCCTCCTGCCCGCGGCGGATGCAAGCGGGGTGCCCTCGCCGCGGTGGGATTGGCGCGGGTCGTCGGCTCGGCCGGACGAAAAACGCTGCGGCGGCCGACGGGCTGGCGGCATTCCGTGCGCGCTGCCCGAAAGCGACCGGCCCCGCCCACCACGGGACCGCGGCTGCAGCAGACGGGCACCACGCTTGCATCATTCACTCGAACGACGGCACTTACCGAAGAGGTGCGACATGCGTCCCACCGTGGCCTCGATGACGCACTCGATCCTCGACCACCATCGCCGGATGCACGAAGCGATCGTCGCGCTCGAATCGACCGTAGGCACCACGAGGAGGCCCGAAGTACCCCGCGGCGTCGTCGCGGCGTGCGTGGTCGCGCTGCGGCACGAGCTCGCCCGGCACTTCGCGTCGGAGGAGGATGCGGGGCTGTTCGACCAGATCGAGAGGAGCGCGCCCGAGACCGCCCAGGCCGGAGCGCGCGAGCGAGTGCCGCGCGCCCCTGCCGGCACACGACTTCAGCTACGACACTAGAGAGGTCGGAAGGCCTCCAGGACCCTTTCGCGAGGCAGCACGTCGCCGGTCCTCGCCTGGCGGGTCTCGCGCAGGCGCGCCTCGTACGCTGTCTCTTATACACATCTGACGCTGCCGACG
>JBKPBQ010000230.1:0-6114 GCA_046726955.1 Acidobacteriota bacterium | reverse complement strand
GTTCTTGCCCACGCGGCTCGTCACGCGGATGGGCTTGCCGGTCGTGAGCTGACCGTACATCGCGGCCGCGGAGATCCCGATGCCTTGTTGGCCGCGCGAGTTGTGGCAGGCGAGGGCTCCCTCTCCGGCCACGAAGTTCTCGCAGCCGGGAACCGAGAGGTCGTAGACGAACGGGTGAGCGCCGGGGACGGGCTTCACGTCCACGACGCGGAGCAGACAGAGGTCGGAGTCGGTGAACGACCGCACGCCCTCCACCGCGCTGCGCAACCGCTCGACCTTGGGTGTCGCGACGAAGCCGCCGGAGGTGCCCTCCAGGTACCCGCGGTCGACCAGATGATTCGTGAGGTGACGGGTGACCCTGCCGCTCGCGAGCGCGGAGAGTTTTTCACGTCGCTCGTAGACGTGAGAAGCCCCGATGTCGAAGCCGTAGACGTCGAGCCCCCAGCACGTCGAGGGGTTTCTCCCGAGGCCGCGCTGGTGAATCGGCCCGCGTCGTGAGGGCACGACACCCTGGAGCAGCCAGAGCACTTCCACGTCTTCGACCAGCGTCCGGCTGGCCGTCGTCAGCATGAGCACTTCGCGGGTCTTTACGCGGTGCCCGTCGCCGAGGTAGAGCCCGTCGAGTAAGTGCTGCCGCAGCTCGCGGCCGGAGTGGAACACGAAGCTCGGCACCCTCTTGTTCTTCGCGCCGCGCCCACACCAGGCGGGGAAGAGGAGCGAGGTGAGACCACCGAAGACCTTCACCCGCACAGCGTGGCGCGGGCGGGGCTCCACGGTGGTGGAAAGACCGAGGGCCTTCGCGGTGGCCACGATCTCCTCGACGAGGTGTGTCTCCTGGGACGAAAGGGTGAGGCCGATCTGGCGAGCGTCGCCGTGCCCCTCGGCGACGTAGAGCCCGAGGAGACGCATGAGCGCACGGTCGAGGCGCCACGTGACGGGCGTCTCGCAGACTTCTCCGTAGTGATACGTCCGGAGCCGGCCATCGGAGCAAACGCTTTCCAGCCCGAGGCTCTTGACGAGCGCGGCGGGGAGGAATCCCTTCCGGCGGTAGACCGTCCACGAGTCGTCCAGCACGTCGACGGGCGACCCCTCACGACCGGCCAACCGCCAAAAGCGTCGAGACCGCCCGCCACCTGTCTTCTTGTGCACGGTCGTCGCGTCCGCGGCCAGCTTGTCGAGAACGGACGCAGGAACGCCGTAGACGAAGGCCTGACGCGAAACGAGATCCGCGGTGTTCAGGCTGAGCAACAGGTTCACTCGGTCGACCGGGTGCGGTTCCGGCAGCTGGCGGGGAGCGACGATGTAGTCGCCGGCCTGTAGCGAACGCGCCTCCACCTCCCTGACCTGGCACCGCTTCGAGTCGTACGTGAACAGGCTGTGCGCGCCGGTGACGCGAACGCGCTTGCCTCTCTCGGTGGTCACCTCGAGGATCTCGTTCGCCCGCTCGTGTCTGATGACGTGCGATACGGTCCTCCAGTCGTACCGCAAGCTGGACGGATCGAACGCGGGGACGCGGATCCCGAGCGCGCTCACGTCCCTGATCTCTTCGCCCTCCGAGAGCAGGCCGTCCACGAGGGGACCGATGGTGAGCCGTTCCATCCGGCCATCGCGCTCGACGAGCACGGTCTGGTCGGCGGTGAGCGATTGCTTCAGCCGGTGAAACTTCGAGCCATAGAGCAGCTTGCCGAAGATCTTCGGCACTTGCGCCTTCACGATCCCCGGCCCGCTGTCCTGGACGACCACGAGGAAGCGGCCTTCGCCCTTCGTCAGCTCCGGGTTCTGCTTCGACGTCTCCATGCCGAGGTCGTGGACCTCGACGTGCAGCTCGGGCAGGATCCCCGCCTCCTCGCAGGCGTCGAGCGAGTTGTCGACGGCCTCCTTGATCGTGGTGAGGAGCGCCTTCGACGGGTTGTCGAAGCCGAGGAGGTGGCGGTTCTTGACGAAGAACTCCGAGACCGAGATCTCGCGCTGCTTCTGGGCGAGCGCTTCCGCCGTGGCGCGGCGGGGTTCTTTGGCAGGGGCGGGGGCCGGCTCGGGCGGTGGGAGCTTGTCGGCGAGGGCGGGGTTGACCGGCTTCGGGGGCGTCTTTGGGGCCGGCTTGGCGACCGACTTGACGGGGCTTGCGGCCGGCTTTCCCTTGACCTTTGCCGCCGGCCGCGAGGACGGCTCTTCAAAGAGTGCGAGCTGCGGGCGGACGACCTTGCGCCCCGCCTTCACGGAAGCCTTCTTGAGGGCAGACGTCTTCGCCAATCGAACCTCCGAAATCCAGTCAGTCTAGCACCGCGTTTCGCGGCGACCTTCCGAGGATGCCGGACCTTATTTAAAGACAGACCGGGGACCGGGGAGGTCCACACGCACGGCGGGTCGTGGAACAATGGCGACCGCGGAGGCGGGCCTCGGCCCGATTGGGGATGGACGAGCTCACGCGCTGGCGTCCCGAGTTTCCGATCCTCGAGAAGACGGTCTACATGATCAGCAACTCCCTGGGGGCGATGCCCCGCGGCGCCGCCCGGGGCCTCGCCGAGTACGCCGAGATCTGGGCCACCCGCGGGATCCGGGCCTGGGAAGAGACCTGGTGGGAGCTCCCCGGCCGCGTGGGCAACAAGGTCGCCGAGATCGTGGGCGCGCCTCCCGGCACGGTCAGCATGCACGAGAACGTGACGACGGCCTCCGCGGTCGCGTTGTCGTCGCTCGAGCCCAGCGGCCAGCGCCGCCGGATCGTCTGCCCGGAGATGGACTTTCCCTCGCTCATCTATCTCTACCGCGCGCAGGAGAAAAACGGCCTGGAGCTATCGCTCGTCCCAGGTGAGAAGGACCTGTCCGTGTCCACCGAGCGGCTCCTCTCCGCGATCGACGAGACGACGCTGGTCGTGGCGCTCTCGCACGTGCTCTTCCGGACCTCCTACGTGATGGACGTGCCGGCGGTCGTCGAGAAGGCACGGAAGGTCGGCGCCTGCGTCCTCCTCGACACGTACCAGTCGGCCGGGATCGTTCCCGTCGACCTGACCGCGCTCGGCGTCGATTTCGCCGTAGGCGGCTGCCTCAAGTGGCTGTGCGGCGGACCGGGCAACGCCTTCCTCTACACGCGCCCCGACGTCCTCCAGACTGCGCGTCCCCGTCTCACCGGCTGGGTGAGCCACCGGACGCCGTTCGAGTTCGACACGGGACCCGCCGTCCCACGGGGCGACGCGATGCGCATGATGAACGGCACGCCCGCGATCCCCGCCTACTACGCGGCCATGGCCGGCCTCGACATCGTGCGGGAGGCCGGCGTCGCGCCCATCCGGGAGAAATCGAGGAGAATGACCGCCCACGTGCTCGCCCGCGCGGACGCCCTCGGCTTCGCTACCGCCGCCTCTCGCGATCCGGATCGGGTCGCGGGCACGGTGGCCGTGGACGTCCCGGAGGCGAAGTTCGTGGCCCGCGCCCTCAAAGGGCGCGACTTCCTCATCGACTACCGCGTGGGGGCGGGGATCCGGATCTCCCCGCACTTCTACAACACGTTCGAGGAGCTGGACCGCCTGCTGGACGAGATCGCGCGCATCGTGCGCACCCGCGACTACGACACGAACGTGCCCTTCTCGTCGGTCGTCACCTAGCCAGCGTGAACGACCTCCGCGACCACCCTGGCATCCGGCGCGAGGAGGGTCTCTCCCGCCGGCTGGCCACCCGGCACCAGGCGATGCTCGCGATCGGCGGGGCCATCGGCACCGGGCTCTTCCTGGGCAGCGGCCTCTCCGTCGGCACTGCCGGTCCCGCCGTCCTCTTGTCCTACCTGCTCGTGGCCGGGGTTTCGGTGCTCCTCGCCCTCGCCCTCGCCGAGATGTGCGCGGCCCATCCCACCGCCGGTTCCTTCGGCGTCTACGCAGGGATGTATCTCTCGCCCTTCGCGGGCTACTCGGTCCGCGCGACGTACTGGATCATGGAGGTCATCGCCACCGGCGGCCACCTCGTCGCCATCTCCATCTACATGAAGTACTGGTTCCCGAGCGTGCCCGGCGCCCTGTGGATCGTCGGCTTCTCCCTCGCGCTGCTGTACCTCAACACCGGCCCCGTGCGGTCGTTCGCCGAGTTCCAGTACTGGTTCGTCATGATCAAGGTGGTGGCGGTGGTGGTGTTCGTGGTGCTGGGCATCGCCCAGATCCTCGGGCTCACGGGCGCGCCCGCCATCGGCCTGCAGAACCTCCGCGCCGATCCGCTGCCCTTCGGCTTCACCGGAGTCTGGCTCGCCTGCTGCTTCGTGATCTACGCCTTCATCGGGGTCGAGGTGGTGGCGGTGGCCTCGGGCGAGGCGGAGAACCCCGAGCGCACGATCCCGCGCGCGCTCCTTCGGATGGTGGTCGGGCTCACCGCGATCTATCTCGCCACGACCGCCGTACTCGTCGCCCTCACGCCGTGGCGCGAGCTCGGCGTCGGGGAGAGCCCGTTCGTGACCGTCCTGAGGCAGAGCGGAATACCCGGGGCGGCTTCGCTCATGAACTTCGTCGTGCTCACCGCCGCCTTGTCCGCCGCCAACGCGAACTTCTACCTCGTGTCGCGCACGCTCTTCTCCCTGGCGCGTGCCGGCTACGTGCCCGAGGCGCTCGGCAGCGTGAACGCGCGGGGCACGCCGCTGAACGCGCTGCTCCTCTCGAGCGTCGGGCTCGCGGCCGCCGTCGTCGTCCGCTGGTTCTGGCCCGATTCGGCCTACGTCGCGTTCCTGGGAGTGGCCCTCTTCGGCGCGCTCCTCGTGTGGGCGCTCATCTTCGTCGTCCACGTTCGCTTCCGGCAGGCGTGGGACCGCCCGGGCGCGCCGTCCCTGCCGTTCCGCAGCCTGCTCGGTCCCGCGGGCTCCGTCGTGGGCGGCCTCGTCATTCTCGCCATCCTCGTCTCGACCTGGTGGGCCCCGGGACTGCGCCCGACGCTCTACGCCGCCCTTCCGTGGATGGCCGTGCTCGCCCTGGGGTATCGTCTCTCCCGGCCGAAGACGAACGCCTGACGTCATGCCTTTCGATCCGCCCGAGTCGTTCAACCTCGCCGACTACCTTCTCGACGCTCGCGTGCGCGAGGGGCGGGGCGGGCGAACGGCCCTCGTGTGCGGCGATCGCCGGCTCACGTACCGCGAGGTCCAGGCCCTCGCTCATCGCTTCGGCCATGTGCTGCGCCGGCTGGGCGTGGAGAGCGAGCAGCGCGTGATCGTCGCGCTACCCGACGGCCCCGAGTTCGTGGGGTCGCTCTTCGGGACGCTGAAGATCGGCGCGGTCGCCGTCATGGTCAACCCGCAGCTCAAGGCCGAGGATGTGGCCTACTTCTTCGAGTACACGCGGGCGCGGGTGGCCGTCGTGGCCGCGGGCACGCTCGATGCCTTCGCGACTGCCGCCCGCGACGCGCGCTGGCTCAAGCGCCTCCTCGTCGTGGGAGGACGCGCGGAAGGGCATGCGTCGTTCGAGGAGGAGGCGACCTCGGTAAACGACACGCTCGACAACACGCCCACGCACCGCGACGACCCCGCGATCTGGCTCTTCTCCGGCGGCACCACCGGCCGGCCGAAAGCGGTGGTGCAGACGCACCTCTCGTACGCCAACACCACGGAGCTCTACGCCAAGGCGACGTTGCGGTACACGGAGTCGGACGTGACCCTGTCCGTCCCCAAGCTCTTCTTCGGATACGCGACCGGCTCGAACCTCTTCTTTCCGTTCTCGGTGGGGGCGACGTCCGTGCTCTTTCCCGAGCACCCGACGCCGGAGGTGCTCTTCGAGAAGATCCGCACGCACCGGCCGACGGTGCTGGTCAACGTGCCCACGGTCGTGAATCAGATGGTCTCGCACCCCGACGCCGCGAAGCAGGATCTGTCGAGCCTTCGCTTCGCGACGTCGGCCGGAGAGGCCCTGCCCCCCGAGCTCTACCGCCGCTGGAAGGAGACCTTCGGCGTCGAGCTGCTCGACGGGCTGGGCACCGCGGAGATGTGGCACATCTTCCTCACCAACCGCGCGGGCGACGTCAAGCCGGGAACGCTCGGGAAGCCCGTCGAGGGATTCGAGGTGAAGGTCGCGGACGACGACGGCCGCGAGCTGCCGGCGGGGGAGACGGGCCTCCTCTGGGTGAAGGGCCGCTCGCGCGCGATCGGCTACTGGC
>JBKPBQ010000229.1:0-5600 GCA_046726955.1 Acidobacteriota bacterium | reverse complement strand
GCGTAATAGCGAAGACCGGCGCCCAGGAGGTGCAGCACGCCCAGGACCTTCTCGGCGGCGAAGAACCGGTCCGCGATCATGCCCACGAGGAACGGGGCCACGATCGCTCCCCACGGCATCGTGCTGTAGGCCTGCGCGGTCTGCGTCCCCGTGAAGCGGAGGCCCTGGAGGAGGTACGTCCCCATGGTCACGAACCATGCACCCCAGATGAAGAACTGCAGGAACATCATCGCCGACAACCGCGCGCGCACCGACGGGGAAAGGGCGAGGTCCTGGGCGTGCTGCACCTCCTGGGCGCCGGTCTTCTCTATTACGCGTCGACGGTCACCCAGCCCGGCCCGTTCTTCGTCGTCCTCCTCGTCTACGCGCTCTGCTACAACCCCACGCTCGCGCTCGTGAACGCGATCGCCTTCAACCAGATGACGAGCCCGGAGAAGCAGTTCCCGGCGATCCGCGTCTTCGGCACGATCGGATGGATCGTGGCCGGAGTGATCGTGGGCACGATGGGCGTCGAGGCCACCGCCCGGCCCCTCATCATCGCGGCGGGCAGCTCGGCGCTGCTCGGCCTCTTCGCCTTCGCCCTCCCCCACACGCCGCCGAAGTCGCTCGGACGCAAAGTGACGGTACGCGACGTGCTGGGCCTCGACGCCCTCACGTTGATGAGGGATCGCTCCTTCGCGGTATTCGTGCTCGGTTCCCTGCTCATCTGCATCCCGCTCGCCTTCTACTACGGCTTCACGAATCCTTTCCTCAACGAGCGGGGAATGGTGAACACGGCGAGCAAGATGGCCTTGGGGCAGGCATCCGAAGTGGTGTTCATGCTCGTCATGCCGTTCTTCTTCGCGCGCCTGGGCGTGAAGAAGATGCTGATCGTGGGAATGCTGGCCTGGGCGGTGCGCTATCTGCTATTCGCGTACGGCAACGCGCAGGAGCTCGTCTTCATGTACTACCTCGGCATCCTGCTCCATGGGATCTGCTACGACTTCTTTTTCGTGACCGGCCAGATCTACGTGGACAACGCGGCGCCGAAGTCGATCCAGGCGAGCGCCCAGGGGTTCATCACCCTGGTCACGTACGGAGTGGGGATGCTCATCGGCAACTGGGTAGCGGGTCCCGTCGTCGATCGCTATACGACGACGGCGGGCGAAGCCGTGCGCCACGATTGGACGTCCATCTGGCTCTGGCCGGCGGCGATGGCCTTCGCGGTGATCGTGATCTTCGCCCTCCTCTTCCGTGAAGGGAAGGGCACGTCGGACGTCGTGGCCAAGGCGGCGTAGGAGGGTTCCATGCAGAGTGCGGCGGCGAGCAACACTTTCGACGTGATCGTGGTGGGCTCGGGCGCATCCGGAGGGTGGGCGGCCAAGCGTCTCGCCGAGGCCGGCGTGAAGGTCGCGCTCCTCGACGCCGGACGCGTGCTCAAGCCCGAGGAGTACAAGGAGCACTCTCCGGCCTTCTCGCTCAAGTACCGCAACCAGGCGCGCGACCTCATCCGGCGCTCGCGGCCGGTGCAGACGCAGCTCGGCTCGTGCAACGAGTGGAACTACGAGTGGTTCCGCAACGACCTCGAGGAGCCCTACACGACGGAGGAGGGCAAGCCCTTCTCGTGGCAGGGGCGCATGCAGGTGGTGGGCGGCCGCACGAACGTCTGGGGCCGGCAGAGCTACCGCCTCTCCGACCTCGACTTCAAGTCCGCCTCGCACGACGGGTACGGCGAGGACTGGCCGCTCGGCTACGACGACGTCGCCCCGTACTACGACATCGTCGAGGACTACGTCGGCATCACGGGAATCCCCGAGGGCGTCTACGAGCTGCCCGACGGCCACTTCCACCCGCCGATGGGCATGCGCTGCGTCGAGAAGTACGTGGCGGCGCAGACGAAGAAGAAGCTCGGGTGGACGATCACGCTCGGCCGCTCCGCCAACATCACGAAGGCGATCAACGGCCGCCAGCCCTGCCACTACTGCGGCCCCTGCGACCGCGGCTGCGTGACGAAGTCCTACTTCAACTCCGCCTTCACGACGGTGGCCGACGCCCTCGCCTCCGGGAACTGCACGCTCGTCCCGAACGCAATGGTCTACAAGGTCCTGATGGACAACGCGAGCCATCGGGCCAAGGGCGTCCTCTACATCGACCGGGTAACCCGCGAGGCGAAGGAGGTCTACGCCAAGCGCGTGGTGCTCGCCGCCCAGGCCCTCGAGTCGGTGCGGATCATGCTGAACTCCAGGAGCGACCAGGACCCGAACGGCCTCGCCAACTCCTCGGGCGTCCTCGGCCACTACCTCATGGACCACCTCTGGGTGCCCGGAGGGGCCGTGGCCGAGTTCCCGGACCTCGCGAAGTACGAGAAGGCGAGCGCGTCTGCCCCCCAGCGGCCGGACGGGATCTACGTCATCCGCTTCCGCAACACGAAGAAGGGCCCGCGCGACAAGCGCTTCCTCCGCGGCTTCGGCTTCCAGGGCGGAGGCAGCACGGCCTTCAACTGGACGGCGCCGGGCTTCGGGGAGATGTACAAGAAGGCGGTGGTCGATCCCGTCGTGCGCTACAACCTCGCGGGCTTCGGCGAGTGCCTTCCCTACTACGACAACTACGTCGAGATCGACAAGAACGTGAACGACGTCTTCGGCATCCCCGTGCTCAAGGTGCACATGGCCTGGGGCGAGAACGAGAAGAAGATGATCCCCGACATGACGGCCACGGCGTGCGAGATCATGGAGGCGGCCGGAGCCAAGAACATAAAGCCCTTCATGTACCTGGACCGCGTGCCCGGCTACGGCATCCACGAGATCGGGATCGCGCGCATGGGCGGGAACCAACGGACGTCGGTGCTCAACCAGTACCAGCAGGCCCACGACGTGCCGAACCTCTTCGTCATGGACGGGGCCGGCTTCACCTCCGGGGCCTGCCAGAACCCCACGCTCACGATCATGGCCCTCACCGTACGCTCCAGCGACTACCTGCTGCAGGAGATGAAGCGCGGCAACCTGTGAGAGTCAGGGTGGGGCACGAACGCGGGGCCGATTCTTGCCGAGGCGTTTCCCTCCCCCTACGTGGGGAGGGATAGGGTGGGGGGTCGATGAAGGAACGGCATCAAGAGACGACACGCGAGATCGGCGTCGCCCTCGTCGGCTATGCCTTCATGGGCCGCGCCCACAGCAACGCCTACCGGCAGGTCGGACCCGCGATGAGCCCGCGCGTGCGTCCGCGGATGAAGGTCCTCTGCGGACGCGACCGCACCGCGGTGAAGGAAGCGGCGGACCGCCTCGGCTGGGAGGAAGCGGTCACCGACTGGCGCGACGTGGTGGGCCGCAAGGACATCGACCTCGTGGACGTGAGCACCCCCGGGGACAGCCACGCGGAGATCGCGATCGCCGCGGCCCGGGCGGGCAAGGCCGTGCTCTGCGAGAAGCCGCTCGCCAACAGCGTGCGCGAGGCGGAGAAGATGCTGGCCGCGGTCAAGAAGGCCGGCGTCGTGCACATGGTCTGCCACAACTACCGCCGCGCCCCCGCGGTATGGCTGGCCAAGCAGATGATCGAGGCGGGCGAGCTCGGCGAGATCTTCCACTACCGAGGCACGTACCTCCAGGACTGGATCGTCGACCCGTCGCTTCCCTTGCTGTGGCGGTTCCAGAAGGAGAAGGCGGGCTCGGGCGCGCTCGGCGACATCGCCTGCCACTCGGTCGACCTCGCGCGCTTCCTGGTGGGCGAGATCGCCGAGGTCGCGGGCGACCTCGAGACGTTCATCAAGGAGCGGCCGCTCGTCGGCAACCCGTCGAAGAAGGGCAAGGTCACGGTGGACGACGCCTCGGCCGCCCTCGTGCGGTTCGTGAGCGGAGCTACCGGCACGATCGAAGGGACCCGCCTCGCCCCCGGGCGAAAGAACTACAACCGGTTCGAGATCAACGGGACGAAGGGCAGCCTCGCCTTCGACCTCGAGCGGATGAACGAGCTCGAGCTCTATCGCGTGGACGATCCCGCGGGGCGCCAGGGCTTCCGGACGATCCTGGTCACCGAGCCGGGCGCGCACCCCTACATCAAGTCCTGGTGGCCGCCGGGTCACATCATCGGGTACGAGCACACCTTCGTGCACACGGTGCACGACCTGCTGGAGGCGATCGCGAACCGCCGGTCCGTCCGCCCCGACTTCGAGGACGGCGTCCGCAACCAGAAGGTGCTGGACGCCTGGGAGCGCTCGGCGAAGAAGCGCCGGTGGGAGAAGGTCTAGGGACCTAGCGCGCCAGCATCATCGTGACCGGAACCGGGATCACGTGACACGGGTCCGAGGCGACGCGGACGTCGGCCACCGAGGCTAGCCGGAACCCCGCCTTGGAAGCGCGGATCTCGTAGACGCCCGGCCGTTCCCCCGCCCCCGAGTACGTGCAGCTGTCGGACGTTCCGAACGGGCGCAGCGTCTCGCTGTACGACCCGTCGAGGGCGACGACGTCCGCATCGCAGATGCGCTGACCGGTAGCGACGTCCTCGACGGTGACCGTCAGCCCGTACACGAACTGCGCCGTGCAAACGAGCTGGTCCGGTCCGTGAGAGGACTTCGCGCAGCCGATGGCGGCCAGCCCGAGGACGATCCACACGACGGGCGACGGTCTCATCAAGTAGATTCTAGTCGCTGTGCCACTCGTGAGCGACATGTCGCGGCTTGGTCTCGGGGCCGCGCTCGTGGCCTCGGCGTGGCTCGCGGACGCGCGGCTTCGCGACGGGCCTGGCCGCGACGTCGCTCCCGCCGACAAGCCGGCGAGCCGGATCCGGTTCGAGGACCGCGGGCCCGCGTCCGGGATCGGCTTCGTCCTCGACAACGCCACGACTCCCGAGAAGCCCGTCATCGACGGCGTCCTCGGCGGACTCGCCGTTTTCGACTTCGACGGCGACGGACGGCTCGACGTGTTCTTCACGAACGGCGCACGGATCCCGGGGCTCGTCAAGGACGATCCGCGCTTCTGGAATCGCCTCTACCGGAATCAGGGCGACGGCACGTTCCGCGACGTGACCGAGCAGGCCGGGGTTCGGGGCGAGGGCTACTCGATGGGCGCCGCGGCCGCCGACTTCGACAACGACGGCTGGACCGATCTCTACGTCACGGGGGTGAACCGGAACATCCTGTATCGCAACCGTGGCGACGGCACGTTCGCCGACGTCACCCGCGAGGGCGGAGTGGAGGGCCTCGGCGCGAACGGCCGGAAGCTCTGGTCTGTGGGCGCCGCCTGGCTCGACTTCGACAACGACGGGAACCTCGACCTGTTCGTCACGAACTACCTCGACTGGACGCCCGAAAACAACCGGGTCTGCGGCCTGGAGGGCAAGCGGCTCTCCTGCTCGCCCACGTTCTACGCGGCCCTGCCCAACCTCCTCTACCGGAACGAGGGCGGCGGCCGGTTCCGCGACGTGTCCGGCTCCGTGGGGATCTCGGAGCATCTCGGGCGCGGAATGAGTGTCGCCGTCGCCGACGCGGACGGCGACGGCTTCACGGACGTCTTCGTCGCCAACGACCGGGGACGGAACTTCTTCTTCCGGAACGAGCGCGGACGCACCTTCGTCGAGCAGGGTGTCGAGATCGGGGTCGCCTACACCGAGGACGGCGTCCCCGTGTC
>JBKPBQ010000228.1:0-3507 GCA_046726955.1 Acidobacteriota bacterium | reverse complement strand
GCGCAGCCTCCTCGCCGCCCGTGACGCTCACCGAGAGATCGGTCTTCAAGAACACCGTGGGCGAGACGAGCGTGACGGTCTGCCGCCCGCCGGGAAGGCTCACCCGCGGCGAGAGCTGGTCCTTGGCGAGGACTCGCCCCTTCCACACGACGTCGATGGGGTAGGCGGACGCGATCGCGAGCGCGCCCTGCGGCCCCGCCGGCTCCAGCCTCAGCGAGAGCTCGGCCGGGGTCTTCCCGGGCCGGAGGCGCAGCTCCTGCGTCACGTGGCCCTCCAGGGAGACGCTCAGCCGGTGCTCCGTGGCGGGATCGAACGACCGCTCGAGGGGCGTCGACGCCGCCAGCTTCTCGCCGTCGAGGGCGACGGCGGCGCCCGGGGGATCGGTCTTGAGGGGGAACGTCGTGGCCGCGGCGAGGAGGGCGACGGACACGGCTTCGCCGTCAGCCAGCGGCAGCTTGACGATCCGCTGCTCGTCGCGCTGGCCGTCCTTGTGGAAGGTGAGCATCACCTCGGGCGGCACGGGTGCTCGGATCACGACCTCGCCGTTCGTCACGACGCCCGTCTCCTCGCCGTCGAGAAGGACGGTCGCGCCCATGGGCTGCGAGCGGACGGGGATCCGCGCCTCCACGGGCAAGGCCGGCGCGTTCTTGCGCAGCGCGACCGTGCCCAGCACGACCGCGGCCACGATGGCCAAGGGGCCGCCGACCAGGAGCGGCGTACGCGAGGCGCGCCGCTTCGCGCCCCCGTCCGCATCGGGGAGGACGACCGTCGGCTGGAGCAGCGTCTCCGGCTCGCGGCTCGTGGGCGGTGCCTGGAACGTGGCCTCGAGCTCCGGGAACGCGGTCGGCTCGGGCTCGGGCGGCTTCTCGCGACGGCTCTTCTCGCGGAGCGCCACCCGCAGGGCGCGCCTCGTCTCCAGCGACTGGGGGTGCGCTTCCTGCAGCCCGCGCAGCTCGCGCAGGCCCTCCTCCATCCGCCCCTCTTTCACCCGGCGGCGCGCCGCCGTCACCGCCTCCTGGACGGCAGGCGGCGTCGTCCCGCCGCCTTCGGCGCGCCGCTGCGCCTCGCGGACCTCCGCGAGGTCGTCGGCGAGCTGGGACGCGCTCTCGTAGCGCTCGGGGAGGTTCTTGGCGAGGGCACGGGCCACGATCTCCTGCAGACGCGGCGAGACGTCCTCCCCGAAGTCCCCGAGGTCCAGGGGAGGCGGCTCCTCGTGCACGATCTTGTAGAGCACGTCGGTGGGGCCGTCGCCCTTGAAGGGTCGGCGGCCCGCGAGCATCTCGTAGAGGATCACGCCCAGGGAGAAGACGTCGCTCCGGCCGTCGAGCTTCTGCCCGCGCACCTGCTCCGGGCTCATGTAGTGGACGGTACCGAGCATCATCCCCGTCTTCGTGAGCTGCGTGCCCTCCTGCTTCGCGATGCCGAAGTCCATGATCTTCGCGGTGCCGTCGTCGAGGAGGCGGATGTTGCTGGGCTTGATGTCGCGGTGGACGATCCGGTTCTCGTGCGCGAAGGCGAGCCCCCGCGCCACCTGGATCGCGATGTCGAGCTTCTCCACGAGGGGGAGGCCCTCTCCCGAGCGCAGCAGCGCCTCGAGGTCCATCCCTGGGAGCATCTCCATTGCGATGAAGGGAAGGCCCCGGTCCTCGCCCCGCTCGAAGACGGTGACGATGTTGGGGTGCTGCAGCCGGGCCGCCGCCTTCGCCTCCACCTCGAAGCGCTTGCGGCTCTCCGCGTCGAGGTTGCCCTCGCCGGCCAGCGTCTTGACCGCGACCTCGCGCTCGAGCGCCTCGTCGAGGCCGCGGTAGACCATGCCCATGCCGCCCTTGCCGATGCGGCCGAGGACGACGTAGCGCCCGATCTTCGCGCGGGCCCGGCGGTCTGTCGGCTCCGACGACACCTAGGTCTCGAACTTGACCAGAACGACGGTGATGTTGTCCTCTCCGCCGTGGTCGTTGGCGACGCCCACGAGGTCCTGCACGCCCTTCTCCACGTCGCCGTTCGCCGCGCGCAGGACGGCCTCGATCTCGTCGTCGGCGACCATGGTGGTGAGACCGTCCGAGCAGATGAGGAGGAGCTCTCCCCCGTTCATCTTCCGGGTCTGCATGTCCACCGCGAGGTCCGTCCGCCCGCCGAGCGCGCGCGTCACCACGTTGCGCAGCGGGTGGCTGCGGGCCTGGTCGGGGGAGATGACCCCGCTCTGGATCTGCTCGTTGACCCAGGAGTGGTCGCTCGTGAGCTGCGTGAACTCGGTGGGCGTGAGCAGGTAGATGCGGCTGTCGCCGACGTGGCCGATGTTGGCCACGTCGCCGTCCACCAGGACCGCGGCTACCGTGGTCGCCATCCCCTCGTACTCGGACTTCTCCTTGGTCGCCTCCAGGACCTTGCGGTTGGCGTGGCGGATCGCGGTCTTCAGGCGGTTGCCGTCGTAGGAGATGTTCTCGTCGAGGCCGAAGGGCCAGGTGATCTCCTCGTCCCCGCCGGTGAGGCACACGAACTCGTTGATCGCGTCCACGGCGACCTTGCTCGCGATCTCGCCCGCGGCGTGCCCGCCCATGCCGTCCGCGACCACGAACAGCTTCTGCTCGGGGTTCACGTAGAGCGAGTCCTCGTTGCCCTTGCGCTTCCGGCCGACGTCGGAGAGTGCCTTGAAGGAGATGTTCATGGGAATCATGAGCGGCCCACGCCGAGCTCGGCGGCGAGGCGGGCGATGCGCGAGTCGCGGGGAGCCAGGCGCTGTGCCGACTCTACGGCCTTCTGCGCGCGCAGCCTCAGGCCCTGGCTGTTGTAGAGGAGGGCCAGCTCGTAGAAGACCATCGCGTTCTGCGGGAAGGACGCGCTCGCCTTCTCCATCACCTCGATCCCCTTGCGCGCCGTCGTCTTGAACCGGCCCATCATCCGCCCGAGGGCGATGTGGTACTGCGGCTCCTGCGAGGCGGGGTGGACCGCGGTCTGGAGGAACGTCAGAGCGCCCTCGTAGTCGCCCTGCTCGTAGGCGGGGCCGCTCTTCTCGTAGGCATCGCGCGCGATCTCCTCCGGCGTCTGGGGCTTGGGGCGCTCGCGCTCCGCGTCGTACTCGCGGCGCCGGGCCTCGTTGGAGAGGGTGTTGAAGGCGGTGGTGAGGTCCTGGAAGAAGAGCTGGGCCTTCTCCTTCTCCGCGGGATCCGAGAACTTGTCGGGGTGGCGCTCCTTGGCCAGTCGCACGTAGGCGGTGCGGATGTCGGACACCCCCGCCTGCGGGGTGACGCCGAGGAGCTGGTAGTAATCGACCATCTCCCTCTAGCCTAGTGCTTCTTCTGGCCCGGCTCGACCTTCACGAACTTCTGGGCCGTCTTGCGGATGGCCTCCGGCACGTTGCGGTCGTTGGCCACGTGCTTCAGGTCGCGGGGCGTGAGCCGGGGCACGAGCCCCATCGAGATCCCGATGGGGGTGCGTGGGTTGCGCACGAGGTTGGAGACGATGGAGTACCTCTTCATCCACTCCTTGTGGGTGCCGATCTTGCGGAGG
>JBKPBQ010000227.1:0-5352 GCA_046726955.1 Acidobacteriota bacterium | reverse complement strand
GGTGGACGCACCACCCGGAGCACGGCGCCGACCAGCCGCCTCCCGCCGGCGGGCAACCCCATAGAGACGGGCCTATACGTAAGGGCGGAAGAACCGATTGGTATCCCCGGGCGCCCCCCCGTATCCTCAGTGCAGATGACGATCGCCGGTCAGGAGTGTAACCCCATGCGCATCCCCAAGACGACGGCTCGACCACAGGTGCGCACACGCACTTCTCGCCGGCCACCGGGCGGGTCCGCGCGGGCTCGAGCGAAGCGTTCGCGGGACGCCACCGCCCTGCCCTCCGTTGGGGAGCCCCATGAGCAATCGCTCACCGCGGTCGCCTCCGAGGCCATGAGTCGGGGGGAGATGAACGCCGTCTCGCCGGCCGGCGACGACCACACTCTCGGAGAAGGTGGCCGCGGCGGCGGCGATCCGGACCAGAGCGTCCTCGAGAACGACTATGCCGGTGACGAAGCGCGCAGCGGGTCCACGCCCGCTCCCGACCAGAACGCGGTGGACGAGATCGGACGGGCCTACGGCGTCCAGGAAGAGGACTCGGGGGCGCTCCGCTCGTCTTCCGAGCTCCTGGATCGTCGTGACCACCACCGAGCCGAGCTGATCCCTCCCGATAAGCGCGAGGAATGACGGCCAAAGGCGCTCCGTAATAACGACGCCAGCGGCGCTGTCGCCGGGAGCCATCCCGGAGTAGCCTCAGTGCGAATGCCGCTTGCTCACGGGAGACGATTCGGCCCGTACGAGATCCTCGATCTGATCGGGTCCGGCGGCATGGGCGAGGTCTATCGGGCCCTCGACACACGCCTGGACCGGACGGTTGCGATCAAGGTCCTGACCGCCGCCGCATCGACCCGGCCCAATGCGCGGGAGCGCTTCGATCGCGAGGCGCGGGCCATCTCCAGCCTCAGCCATCCCCACATCTGCGCGATCTACGACATCGGCCAGCAGGACGGCATCGACTACATCGTCATGGAGTACCTGAAGGGGGAGACCCTGGCCGTCCGCTTGAAGCGGCGGGAGCTGCGCCTGGATCACGCGCTGCAGCATGCCGTCGAGATCGCCAGCGCATTGGCCGACGCGCATCGCGCCGGGATCGTGCACCGCGACCTCAAGCCCGGGAACGTCATGTTGACGCCGTCGGGGGCGAAGCTGCTCGACTTCGGCCTCGCCAAGCTTCACCACAAGGACGAGTCTTCGGAGACGACCTCGGAGCCCATCACCGTGGATGGCCACGTGGTGGGTACGCTGCCCTACATGTCGCCGGAGCAGGTCGAGGGCAAGGCGGCCGACGCCCGCAGCGACGTCTTCTCCTTCGGGGCCATGCTCCACGAGATGCTCACCCAGACGCGCGCCTTCGACGGGAGCTCGGCCGCGCACCTGATCGCGGCCATCCTGGCATCCCAGCCGCCGCCGCCGTCCACGATCCAGGCACGGGTTCCTCCGGAGCTCGACCATCTCGTGGCCCGCTGCCTCGCCAAGGACCCGAACGAGCGCTGGCAGGACGCGCGTGACCTGCTCCTCGAGCTCAAGTGGGCGGCGGCGCGCCTCCCCGCGGCGGGCGCTCCGCGCCGACGGTCTCTCCGGCGGGTGGCGTGGGCGGCGGGGGCGGCGCTCGTCGGCGCCCTGCTAGTGGCCGCGATCGTCAGGCTCACCCGCGAGGATCCTCTTCCCAACGCGTCGCCGCGTCAGGTGACGATGGCTCCCGGGTTGGAATCGGCACCGGCTCTCTCTCCCGACGGCGGCACGATCGCGTACGTCTCTGATGAGTCCGGCAACGCCGACATACGGATCGTGGACGTGAGGGGCGGCAACGCGATCCGCCTCACGGACGATCCGGCCTCCGACACCGATCCGGCCTGGTATCCCGACGCCAGCGCCCTCGCCTTCACGTCGGATCGGGGAGGGAGCACCGCGATCTGGAAGGTCCTGAGGTTCGGCGGTGCGGCTTCGCTACTGGTGCCCGATGCCATGGATGCCGCCCTCTCGCCAGACGGGAGCCAGATCGCTTTCGCTCGCCCGTCGACCACGGGGGCGTTTCGGATCTGGATCGCTCCCCTCGCCGATCCCTCGCAGGCCCGGGTGCTGACCGGCGACAACGACGGCTTCTGGAACCATCGTGGTCCCGCCTTTTCGCCGGACGGCCGGACGCTCTGCTATTACGCGGAGCGCGACCTGTGGCTGGTGTCGGTCCGGGGCCAGGGAGCGCGGCGACTCACCAGGGACGACGAGCGGGACATCGAGCCCGCGTGGTCGCCCGACGGTCGGCACGTCTACTTCTCTTCGCTCCGGGGAGGCGCCTGGGCGCTCTGGCGCGTGCCCGCGCGCGGGGGCGCGCCTCGCCGCGCCACGCCCGGCACGGGGGCCGAACGCCATCCCAGCCTCGCCCG
Source organism: Acidobacteriota bacterium (assembly GCA_046726955.1). Lineage (GTDB taxonomy): Bacteria > Acidobacteriota > Vicinamibacteria > Fen-336 > Fen-336 > CAVPGH01. The sequence continues at coordinate 2,968 of JBKPBQ010000227.1, read as the reverse complement.
GGATGGGCGGCGCCTCGCGTTCGCGACCTACAGCGCGAATCCCGACCTGATGCTCCTGGATCTGTCGACCCGCAAGGAGGCCCGGCTGCGAGGCCTCAGCCCGGACGCTCCCGCGTGGGCGCCGGACGGTCGGAGTGTCGTCTTCAGCGCCGCACACATCGGAGGTCGGTTCGACCTCTGGATCCAACCCGTCCTCGGTCTCGACGCGGCGGGCCCTCCCCGACGGCTGACGGATCAAGCGGGGTCGGTCAGCAGCCCCGCTTTCTCGCCGGACGGCCGATGGGTCGCCTACTACCGGGTGCTCGCCGGTCAGCGGGACATCTGGATCGTCCCGAGCGCCGGCGGCAACCCCATCCAGTTCACCGACGACAAGGCGGCGGACTTCCACCCGTCGTGGTCTCCGGACGGGACGCAGCTCGCGTTCGGCTCGGACCGGGGCGGGACGGGGCGGATCTGGGTCGGTCCCGTCGCCGACGGTCGCCCCGCGGGGCCCGCGCGGCCCGTCACGACCGGCGCGACGAGCGACCAGGCGCCGGCCTGGTCGCCGGACGGGAGCTGGATCGCGTACCTCGGAGAGACACCGGCCTCCTCGGCGGATGTCTTCGTGGTGGATGCGGCGGGCGCGGGGCCGTCGCGGATGCTGGCCACCGAAGGAAGGGCTCGCCGCGTGACGTGGGACCGCAGCTCGAAGGCGCTGTTCGTCAGCGGTCAGTGGGATCCCTGGGTGAGCGTGAGGAAGTACGCGCTGGAGACGGGCCGGCAAATACTCCTTGACCCCCCCCTGCGCCTCGGCCAGAATCCGGATCACATCGATTTCACGATCACCAGGGACGGGCGCTTCGTCGCATTCGTGAGAGACGAACTGCGCGGCGATGTCTGGGCGCTGGAGTCCCTGGACCGGTCTTATTGAAACGGCCGGAGCGGAGGACGAGATGATCAGTCCCACGGGCAGCGCGGACGTAACCGTCAGGGACGTCCTCGACGGGCTGGAAGCCATGGAGAAATGGACTCGCCAGCTCCGCGAAGCGCTGGCTACGCTGGATCAGGAGCAGCGGCTGGACGTGAGGCGTCCGCTCGTCGCCGCGGTTCCCCTCGTCTCGGGTGGACGGTGCCCTCCTCCGGTGAAGCCCAAGCCGAAGAAGAAACAGAAGAAGACGAAGTAGTCGGGACGAGCGGCGATGGCCAGCCCCGGGGCGCTCCAGCGCGTCGACGTCGTGCTGACCGCCGGCTGCAACCTGCGTTGCGGCTACTGCTACCAGAACGACAAGAAGCCCCGGAGCATGGACTGGGAGACGCTGCGTGCCTCGGCGGACCTGCTGCTGCGCTCGCGCCAGCCCGAGGTGCGCATGCTCTTCATCGGCGGCGAGCCGCTCCTCGAGTTCCCCCTGATCCGGCGGGCCGTCGAGTACATCGAGAGCGCGCGCAAGCGTGATCTGACCGTCCGCTACAACATCGTCACGAACGGCACCTTGCTCCGCGAGGAGCAGGCCGCCTTCCTCGTGGAGCACGACTTCGAGGTGCAGCTGAGCTTCGACGGGGTCCCCTCGGCCCAGGACCTGCGGGGACCGGGGACCTTCGCCGTCCTGGACCGGCTGCTCGACCGCCTACGCGAGGAGCACCCGGTGTTCTTCGCGGAGAGGGTGACCGTCGCCATCACGCTCTTGCCGTCCACCATCCCCTTCCTCGCCGACTCGATCGAGTACTTCCTGGGGAAGGAGGTGCGACAGCTCGCGGTCTCCCCCGCGTTGACGCACCAGCCGTGGCGCGACGAGATGATGGCGGAGCTGGACGGCCAGTTCGCGCGGGTCTTCCGCGCCAGCCTGCGTCACTACCGGCGCACGGGCGAGGTGCCTTTCTCTCTCTTCCGCCGGGAAGGGGGCGATGCCGACGAGCGCCCGCAGAACGTGGACATGTGCGGCGTGGCGCGCGGGGAGACCCCCGCGGTGGACGTCGACGGCCAGGTCCACGGCTGCCTGATGTTCGTGGACTCGTACCAGAAGTTCCCCACGCAGTTCCTGCGCACGCGCCTGGAAGCGATGCGCATGGGCGATTTGCGCGACCCGCAGCTCGCGCGGCGCATGGCGGCTTATCCCTCTGCCGCCCAGGCCGCGGGGATCTTCCACGACAAGCAGCGCAAGTACTCGTCGTATGGACGGTGTGCAGAGTGCCGGCATTTGGGGACGTGCGGCGTGTGCCCCGTCTCGATCGGCCACCAGCCCGGGAACACGGACCCGGACCGGATCCCGGACTTCCAGTGCGCCTACAACCTGGTGTCCCTGGAGTACCGGGAGCGATTTCCCGTCCAGCCGGGCCTGCGCGAGCGGCTCAGCCAGGGGCCGATGTCCGAGCAGCTTCGCGCGCGGTTCGCCTTGGCGGCACCGCGAGCGACGGCCCGCGGCAAAGCCCGAGGGCGCCCCGCGGCCGGAATCTAGGTGGCGAAGAAGAGAACGGGGGCGCCGGCGATCGAGCCGGGCCTCCATCTCCTCATGGGCGACCGGGGCCAGGTCGTGCGCTCGGCGGAGATCCGCAACGCTCCGCGCCGCTTCCTGCAGCCGCCTTTCCTGACCCCGAGGACGCTGAAGCAGATCGCGGTGCCGATGTCCGAGCTGGTGCTGGACGTGCTGCGCCGGGACGGACGCCGGCTCGACTCCTTCGGATGGCCCTGGACGGCGGAGGCCTTCTTCGACCGGCCGCTCGGAGACGTCGTCCAGGGACTCGTGGCGTACGAGACGATCCGGATCGGGCGGTCCGAGTCCATCCTGCCGCTTCGCGCGCTGCGCGTGCCGGTGGCCCGCTCCGCGGCCTTCCTGCTGTTCTCACAATCCGTGGCGTCCCCCGGGGCGGGGTCGGCGCCCCCGACGCTGCAACGCTTCGGACGCGCGATCTATTCGCTCGGCCCCGCCGTTCTCGCCCGCCCCGATCTCCCGGACTTCGCGAACGCTGTCCCCGTGGAGCCGCTGCCGGGCGC
>JBKPBQ010000226.1:0-2958 GCA_046726955.1 Acidobacteriota bacterium | reverse complement strand
GCCGATAACCACCGCGTAAGGCTCGGTGACCGCGGGCGCCCTGAAGGTCACGCCCCATCCTAGAACAATGGCCGACCTCGGCTCAGGGACCGTCCTCGCACGAGAGCTCCACCCGGTCGAGCTCGTTCGCGTCCTTCCCCGTCGAGCGAAGCTCGATCCAGTTGACGGCCTTCGTGAGCGTCACGTTCAGCCACGGGGATCGCGGCTGTCCCGTCACGTCGGAGAGGACACGCGGGTGCCGTGGCGAGGCTCAGTGTGCAGTCTCGGGTCCGACGTCGTCGTCCTGCGGGATGACCTCGCGGCGAAGGCGGGATGGAGTTCGCTGCGATGCGCGTGCGTGGCGGAGCCATTCCACGTGCTCGGTGACACTATCGGACTCAGAACGACTCTGGGCTCGGGACGGTCTTCTTCTTCGCTGGGCGGCGCGAACGGCGCCGCGAATCCTCCGGCACCGGGAGGGGCACCCCGGCCAGACACTCGAGGGCGCCCGCAGTGGACCGCCAGGTCTCGAGCATCTCCTCGCGGTAGATCCAGGCCTCATCCTCCCCTCCGACCTCGACGCCGTAGGGGCTCAACTCGGGCTGCGGCATGTCGGCCGCGAGCAGGGCGCGCGCGGTCCACGGCGTCTGGTGAGCGGCCTCCGCCAGCCGAGCGGCGGCTTCCTCCCGGCGTCCGAGACGCCAGAGGGCGAGAGCGCGCCCGAAGCTCGTGTCCACGAGGGTGTCGTCGGCATGGAGGACGGACACGGCGAGCGCCCGCTCGTCGTCTCCTCTCTTCAAGTAATGGTTGACGAGCCAGCCGCGGTGGCACTGGTTGTCGTCGGGGTTCAGCTCGATCAGCCACTCGAACAGCTCCGCGGCTTCGTCGCGGCGATCGAGACGTGCGAGGCGCAGGGCGGCCTGGGTGACCAGGCGCAAGGCCGGACGGTTGGCCTCGAAACCCCAGGCCACGCGGGGAGCCTCGCGTCCTCGCAGCGAGGACCGCACGATCTCGAGCGCGCGCTCGAGGAGTGGCTCGAGGATCGGGCCGTCGAGCTCGGGGCCCGCCCGCTCCGTGATGGGCGCGACGAGGAGGACGAGGTCGTCGACGACCTCGAGGCTGTCGAAGGCTTCGAGGCGGCGGCGCAGGAAGTCGAGCCACGAGCCAGGGTGCTTCAGGATCTCGATCGGCGGATCGATGTCCAGGCTCGTGAGCAGCGGCTTGGCGACGGGCCACCTCTGTGCCCATTGCCGCTCGACCTCGGCGACACCCTTGGGGCCGTGCTCGAAGACGAGGCCCCGGGTGGCGGAGACGACGGGATAGGGTCGGACGGGACGGCGTACCGCCTTGGCCACCAGATCCCGGAGCTCGGCCGCGAAGAGCGGCACCGCCTGCACGTCGAGCTCCCCGTCCAGGCTGTCCTGGGCCGCTTCGGGATCGCGCGCGGCGAGCTCGAGGAACTCGACGGCCTCCTGCATCTCCTGAGCGAGGCCGCGGCGCCGCAGCCAGGCCAGCCAGAAACGCGCCCTTTCCGAGGCGTGCGGGAGGTTTCCTTCCTCGAGCGCGAGCATGACCTCGAGCGGCCCGAGCGTGGGGTCGTCGGGCGTCTCCCGCCGCGCCTCGTCGAAGAGCCGCCGCGCCGAGACGAAGTCGCCGACATCGGCGACGGCGGGAACGAGGTGGCGATACACGGCGCCACGCAGGCCCGGGACGAGTCGTGGCAGGAGCTGCTGCACGCGGTCGAGCGCCGCGGGCACCCCGCTCCTGTCGATCTCGATGTCGACGAGCTGCAGCAACGCTTCTTCGTGGCGCTCGTCGAGCGTCTCCGTCGCCGCGAGCGCCTTGCCCAGGAGGTCGAGTGCCCGACGCCCTTCGCCCCGAGCCTTCAGCCGCTCGGCCAGCGGCCCAAGAGCCTCCGCGGGCAGCCCGGGAGTCGAGAGGAGCCGCGTCGCCTCCTTCGCGTCGAGCTGCTCGGCCAGCACCGGCCACGACTCCTCCAGGGAAAGGGAGGGCAACCCGTGCACGAAGAGGCCGCAGCACTTCTTGAACTTCCGCCCGGAGCCGCAGGGGCAGGGCTCGTTGCGGTCCGGCAGGGGAATCGGCTTCGGTCGATATCCCTCGGAGGCGAGGGGCGTCACGTTCCAGATGAGCCGGCCCAGGTTCCAGGCGACGGACGCCATGGCTTCCGTCCCAACGGGCTGCTCTTCGAGGCAGGCCGGCAGCTCGCCGGCCAGGAATGCGGTGAGGGCGGCGAAGTCTTCCGTCTTCATCGCGAGCCGGATGCCTCGACCGATCAGCCCGGCCAGCGCCGCCGCTTCGGCCTCGGTCGGTCCGTCTTCCGTGCTCACCCGACACCTCCGGTCTCGCAGCCAGGGTAGAGAGCCGTCATTCTACACGCGCGATGCGAGAGCCCGATGTATCCTCCGCCTCGAGGTCTGCCGGCAAGAAGGCCGATTCGATTGAGCAATCCCTACTGCGGCGTCCTGGGCATCGGCGTACCCGCTCTCGAAGGCGTGAGAGAGCACCCGGAGGCGAACACCTATGCCCTGCTGATCGTCGCGCTCCTCGAGCGGGGCGGCCCGATGACCCTGCCCGAGGTGGCGGAGCGATTCGCGCGGGCGGGGATCGCCCGCCCGGACGAGGCGCTACGGTCGCTCAAGCGCTGCCGTCCGGCGCGGGCGCCCGTCTATCGGAGCGGCGATCACTACGCCCTCGATCCCCACGACGACGACCTCGACCTCTGGGCGTTCCGACTCGGCCTGCGGCCGGCGAAGGCGATCACGCCCGTCCGGCCCACCAAGGCACTCGGGCCGCTACCCGGTCTCGACGTGCCCCTGAGCGTCGCCGAGCTCGACGAAGCCTGGCGTGAAGCCAGCCTGTACAGTTGGTCGGCGCAGCGCGTCGCGGTCTGCGTCCTCGACGCTCATGGCGGAGCGTTGGCGCCGGAAGAGGTCGTTGCCTTTGTCGCCGCTCGGACCC
>JBKPBQ010000225.1:0-7725 GCA_046726955.1 Acidobacteriota bacterium | reverse complement strand
CGCCCTGCAGGGCGCGAACCGGGCCCACGATCCTCCGGAAGGTCAGCAGGCCGAGCCCGCCGGAGATCAGCAGGGCGAGGGCGAGAGCCTGCAGGAAGTGTCGTCTCGCGCCCTGGAGGCCGGAGAGCGCCTCGCCGCCGGCCGCGCTAGCGAGGGTGTGGTTGTGGTCGATCCACCCGCGAAGAGCCTCTCCCGCCTTCACGCCCTCCCGGGCGGTGCGCCCGTCGAGGAGAACCTTCGCCTCGTCCCGGCGGCCCGACTCCGCGAGCGACATCACCTCCTCGGCATCCTTCTTCCACTGGGCGCAGGCGACCCGGAACTCGTCGAGCAGGCGCCGGTCCTGGTCGTCCGACACCAGCGCGTCGGCATACTGGCGGAGGAGGCCTACGAGCTCGGCTTCGCGCGCCGTGAACGCCTCGCGCGTCGCGCCCTGCCCCGCGGCGTCCGCGAGCAGGTGATCGCGGAGGGCCACGCGAATCAGCGAGAAGGTGAGGGAGATGTTGCCCAGCGCGGAGAGGCTCGGGACCTGCTTCTCGGCCACGAAGCGGCTGCGCGTCTCGACGCGCTGGAGCTCGACCTGGTTGAAGACGCCGAGCGCGACGAGGACGAGTGGCGTCGCGGCCGCCAGCAGCAGGATCCGTCGGGCGATGGTCATGGCATTGTCTTGCCGAGCTCAGGGGCGAGCGCCCCTCGCCGCCGCTACGGTGACGCGGCGGCGCGAGAGGGGGAAGGAGCGCTCATTCCGCTTCTTCCCTGGTCTTCTTCTGCATCACGTCGAGGTAATCGTCGAGCTCCTTGACGTTGCGGAACACCGTGGCGAGGTCCACGGCCTTGACGATGTCGAAAACCTTTTGCACGGGGGGCTGGACGTTCACGAACAGCACCTTTCCCGCCCGCTGGGCCATGCTCTTCTGGGCGCGCAGGAACGAGCGCAGGCCGGCGCTCGTCGTGTACTCGAGCTTCTCGAGGTCGAAGACGAGCGCCTTGACCGGCGAGGCCAGGACCTTGTCCAGCTCGCGGTCGAGGTCCGCCGCCGTCTCGTTGTCGAGCCGCCCGGCGAGCCGCAGCGTCTTCGTGAAGGAGCGCGCTTCCTCGAGCTGGATGCTCAGCGCCATGTCTGCCTCCGTCTCTCCGGCCCGTCCGGGAATCGCCGGACGGACATCGGGAGTCTACTGCGCCGCGCGACGCTTGACGAGGCGCAGCACGTTCGCCGGTCCTTCTCGCGCGTAGCGGGCCTCGTCCACGAGGGCGCGCACCAGGGGGAGGCCCAGCCCGCCCAGGCTCCGCTCCTCGAGGGGGAGATCGAGATCGGGCGGGGGCTGGGCGAGCGGGTCGAAGGCCCGACCCTCGTCGCGGAACTCGAGGACGACCGCGGCCTCGGTCAGCGCCAGGCGGACCTCCGCCGCCGGTGTCGCGTCCGGCGCGAAGGCGTACTTCGCGATGTTGGTCAGGATCTCCTCGGCCACCAGGCGCAGGTCGAGGACGGTCGCGTCGTCGAGACCGGCGGCGCGGCAGCCCTCCTCGATCCGGTCGAGCGCCGTCGCCCCCTCGCGCCGGGCGTCGGCGATCGCGATTCGCTGCTCCAGGTCCTGCCTCCCTGCGGCGCGTTCCGCCCGCGGACGCGACTGGATATAGCACACGTCGCGCGAGGCGCCGCCCCAGTCCCGCTGCGACCGCCGCCTACTTGCTCCGGGCCACATAAGTCCCGTCCCAGTCGGCGGGAGGCGGAGACGCGGCGTAGGCGCGGCACCTCTCGGCGAGGACCCTCGAGGGCGGATCGCCGACGAGCGTCTCGAAGATCGCGAGTGCTTTGCCGAACTCCCGGCGCAGGTAGAGGTCGAGGGCTTCCTCGTACCGGCGAACCGTCTCCGTGGGCGCGTCCTCCGGGCCGGCGCGGCCGAGCATCTCGTACACGCGCACGGCTCGGCCCTTGCCCGAGACCGCCACCAGGTCGAGGAACCGGAAGGCGAAGCTCGAGCCCGCCGCCTGGCGGACCGCGTCGCTCACGAGCAGCGTCGTCCCGTACTGCTTGTTCAGGCTCTCGAGGCGCGCGGCGAGGTTCACCCCGTCGCCGAGGCAGGTGTAGCTCAAGCGATCGGGAGCGCCGAAGTGGCCGACCAGCACGTCGTCCGTGTGCAGCCCGAAGCGGGTCACGAGCGGCGGCCGTCCCTCCCATTCCTCCGAGCCGAAGAGGGCGGCGCTCGCGGCCTGCGCGGCCAGCGCCGCCTCGCAGGCGAGCCGCGGGTGGTCGGGGCAGGGGGTGGGGGCGTTCCACACCGCCATGATCGCGTCGCCGATGTACTTGTCGATCGTCCCGCCGCAGCCCTGGATCGCCGCGGACATGACCTCGAGGTAGCGGCCGAGGACGCGCGCCAGCTCGTTGGGGGCGAGCCGCTCGGACAATGCCGTGAACCCCTGTATGTCGGTGAAGAGAAGCGTGACGGGCCGGGGCGCGCTGCCGAGCTGGGGCTCCTCGCCGGTCCGGTAGAGGATCCGCACCAGGCCCACGGGGACGTACTTGCTCATCGCGCGCATGGCCGTCTTGGCGAGCTCCAGGCTGCCCAGCACTTCCGCCACGTCGGCGAAGAAGCTGCGCGGCGTCTTCGCCGTGAAGTCGAACTCGCGCATGCGCGCGGAGGACGCGGCCACCCCGGCCAGGCCGTGCCGCACCGTCCGCAACGTGAAGAACCCGCCGGCGAGTATGGCCGCGCTCAGCAGCCCCACGAAGGCGATGAGCCTCCGGCGGAGGCGGCTCTGCTCGGCAACTCCCGGCACGTCCACCTCGGCCACGATGACCCCGACGCGCCAGCCCTGCGTCTCGGGCAGGGCGCGGAAGCTCGCGAGGTACGGCCGCCCGCCGACGAGGAAACGGCTACTCTCGTCGAGGTGCCCGGGGGCGACGCGAAGGAGGCTCTCGTCGCGCAGGGCGCGCGCGATCTCCTCCGGGGGATGGGCGGGGGCGACGCGCAGCGAGGTGTCGGGCTGCTCCACGACCGGGTCGCCGGGCGCGAGGCGGGCCACGAGCTGTCCCAGGTCGTCGCAGAGCACGATGCGGTTGGGGCGGAAGCGCTCCTGCTCCTCCCAGACGATCCGGTCGATCGTCTCCGTGCGCTGGCTGATGCGGACGACGCCCACGAAGCGACCCGTCCGGTCCTTGACCACGCGCATGGCGGAGAGCACGACGCGCCGCTGCGGCTCGGGCAGGTCGGCGTCGACCTGGGCGTAGCTGAGGTCGCTCCACACCGGCCGCGCTTCGTCGGCGTGCGCGCGGGAGGCGGGCGTGACGAACGTCAGGTCTTCGGTCGGGTCCACCACCCTGCGGCCGGTCACGCGCGTGAACGAGGCCGCGAGGAGGCCCCCGCCCGGACGGCGTCGCCGCGCGTAGGCGACGTAGCCGGGACCCTCGCGCCGGACCCACGCGGTCGTGAGCGGGCTTTCCGCGTCGAGCCCATCCCGGTAGACCGAGATCTGCTGGCGTCCCTCGGGGGCGAGGATCAGCCGGTCGTCGTCGTCGAAGCCGAGCGCGCGCCCCTGGGTCAGGCTGATCCCGGCCAGGGCGGGGTGGTCGAGGGCGACGGCGAAGAGGGCCGTTTCCACGGACTGCGGGTCGGCGGGATCGCAGAGGCCCAGCTGGATCTGCCGCTCCAGGGAGCCGATGATGCGCTCGGCGACGTCGAGGTAGCCCTGGACCCGCTCGCCGATGATCGCGCTCGTGGCGCGGCGCACGAGCTCGGACGTGGCGAGGATCGACTGCTCGGAGGCGCGGGAGAGGCCGTAGACGAGCGCGCCGAGGAGCGCGGCGAGCGAGAGGTTGGCCGCAAAGAACACCTGGGCCAGGGTGGGCCGCCAACGCGTCACGGCTCGATCATCGTCCCGTGCTCCCCTTCCTTATTAATGTGCGGAGGGCCCCCGCGGGGCCGTCGCTTCGACGGCGGATTGTATGCGACGATCGGCCGCACGGTTTCACCGCGTGCGGGAGCCGAACGCGACGCGGGAAGCCCGGGAGGTCGCTTGCGGAAGCTCTGGCCCGGCCTTCGCCGCTTCTGGGAGCACGATCCCGGCCTGTCGATCCTGCTCGCCCTGCTCGTCACGTTCGTGTTCATCGTCCCTCCCTTGACGCCGCCGGGCGAGGAGCGGCCTCCTGCGCTCGAAGTCGTCTTCACGCTCCTGCTCCTCGCGGGCGTGGCCGGGCTGCGCGTACCCCCCGTCCTGCGCGCCCTGCTCTTCGTGGTCGCCGTGGCGGCGGCGAGCGGGCGGTGGCTGCCGTCGGTGGGCGAGGTGTCGATGGCCTTGTCGAGCGTCGTCTCGATCGGCCTCCTGGCCTTCGTCGTCCTCGTGCAGGCTTTTCGGAGTGGTCCGATCACCGTGCACCGCGTGCAGGGCGCAGTGGCCGCCTACCTGCTCCTCGGCCTCATGTGGGGCTACGCCTACGAGCTCGTGGACGCGCTCCACCCGGGGGCGTTCGCGAGCGCCCTCGCCGCTCCGGCGCACGATCGCAGCTTGATCTACTTCAGCTTCGTCACGCTCACGACCGTCGGCTACGGCGACGTGACCCCGGTGCACCCCCTGGCCCGCTCGCTCGCGCTCATGGAGGGCCTCACCGGCCAGCTCTACCCGGCGATCCTGCTGGCGCGACTCGTCACGCTCCACGCGCAGGAAACTCCACCACGACCTTGACGTCGTGAGCGGTGCGCTCCAGGGCGCGGGCGAAGTCGGCGGGCTTCTCGCGGCGCGTGACGAGGCGGGCCAGCCACGACGCGTCGGCACGCGCGAGAGCCTCCGACGCCGCCTTCCAGTGCCGAGCGTTGGCGTTGACGCTCCCCACGACCGCGATGTTGCGCTCGACGAGACGCGTCGCGACCTCGGCGGCGGAGAGGCGGCTCGCGGGCCCCGCGCTCCCGACCCCGAGCAGGCCCACGACACCGCCCGCGGCGACGAGCTCGAGGCCGCGCGCGATCACCGGACCCGCTCCCGTGCACTCCATCACCACGTCCGGCTCGAAGTCGAGCGCGTCCAGGCTCGTGTGGTACGCGGCGGGGAGGGCGCGGACGATCTCGGGCTTCGGTCCGTCGAGGACGCGGTCCATCACGTGGACGTCGAGCCCGCGCTGCTTCGCGAGAAGGGCCGCGAGCAGGCCGATCGGCCCCGCTCCCGTCACGAGCGCCGTGCGCGGCTCCCCGGCGGCGCGGCGGCCCACCGCCGCCACGAGCGCCCAGGCCTTGGCGACGACCGAAGCGGGCTCGAGGAGCACGCCGAGCAGGCCGAGCGAGCCGTCCACCTTCACGGCGTACTCCGGCTCGATGCGCCACCGGTCGCGCATGAAGCCGTCGAGCTCCTTGATGCCGCGCTCCGTGTAGCGGCCGTTGCGGCACATGTCCCACTCGCCGACGGCGCAGCTCGGGCAGGGGACGGGGTCCGGCCGCCGGACGATGCCCACCACGAGGTCGCCGCGCTGGAGCTCGCCCGACGGGCCGGGGTCGAGGACGCGTCCCAGCGACTCGTGGCCGAGCACGAGACGGGAGCGGCCCGGCGGAGACCAGCCGTAGTGGCCCTCGGCGATCTCGACGTCGGTTCCGCAGACGCCGACTGCGACGCACTCCACGAGGATCGAGCCCTCGCCGGGCGGCGGCTCCGACACGTCGTCGAGCCGCACCGTCCCGCCCTTCCTCGGCTCGACGGTGATCGCCTTCATGCTCGCGCCGCCGGATTATACGAGCCGATGTCGTTGCCGGAACGCTCGTGGGCGACTATGCTTCGCCCTCCCATGACCGAGCCCCTGAAGCCCCTCCTCTCCGTGACGAAGGAAGCGCGCGACGCGATGTCGCCCGACGAGATCATCGCGAGGGCGAAGGCGGGGAACCTGCGCTTTCGCGAGGGTAGGCGGGTGGAGCGCGACTTCCTCGCCGAGCAGCGTTCGACCGCGGCTGGGCAGTACCCGGCGGCCGTGCTCCTCGGCTGCATCGACTCCCGCAGCCCCGCCGAGATCATCTTCGACCTCGGCCTCGGCTACATCTTCAACTGCCGCGTGGCGGGCAACGTCGAGAACCTCGACGTGCTGGGCAGCCTGGAGTTCGCGACAAAGGTCGCCGGGGCCAAGGTCGTCCTCGTGCTCGGGCACGGGGGATGCGGGGCGGTCAAAGGGGCCATCGACGGGGCGACGCTCGGCAACCTGACGCAGCTCCTGGACAAGATCCGGCCCGCGATCGAGGCCACGGTCTACGAAGGAGAGAGGACCTCCACGAACCCCGCGTTCGTGGAGGCGGTGGCCCGCAAGAACATCGAGCTCACGATCGCCAACATCCGGAAGAAGAGCGCGGTGATCGCCGAGCTCGAAGCGTCGGGGGCGGTCAAGGTCGCGGGGGCCTTCCACCACCTCTCGACGGGCTTCGTCGAGTTCCTGCCCTGACGGCCCCGCCTACTTCGGCGCGGGCACGGACCCCGGAGCTTCGGGGGTACCGATGGCGAGGTCGATCCAGGCGTTGAGCAGCGTCGAGCCCACGGCGAGCACGACGGGCCCGATGAAGATGCCCACGAGGCCGAACGCGACGAGGCCTCCCACGACGCCCGCGAAGACGAGCGGCAGCGACAGGTTGGCGCCCCTCTTGATCAGCAACGGGCGAAGGATGTTGTCGAGGGGGATGACCAGGATCGACCAGACGAGCAGGAAGGTTCCCCAGCCGGTACGCTCGCTCATGTAGAGCCAGATCACGGCGGGGACGAGGACGAGGGTGGGACCGAGCTGGGCGAGCGAGAGCATGAACATCACGACCGTCCAGACGGCCACGAAGGGGATCCCCGCGGCGAGGAGGCCGAGGCCCGCGAGGATCGCCTGCAGGAGCGCCGTGACCACGACCCCGAGAGCCACTGCCCGGATGGACTGGGCGGCGAGGCGTACCGCCGTGTCGCCGTGCGCTCCCGCGAGGCGCCGGGCGAAGCGACGCACCTCTTCCGCCGCGGCCTCGCCGGAGGCGTAGAAGAGCGCGGTGACCACGAGCGTCAGCAGGAACTGCAGGATCAGCGCGCCGACGCCCCCCGCCGTGGCCAGAAACCACGTCACGACGTTGCTCAGGTAGGGCCTGAGCTCGGCGGCGAGCCCGCTCCCGCCCGCCGCCACCAGCTCGCGCCAGGCCGCGCCGATCCGCGGCCCGACGAGGGGCAGGCTCTCCACCCACAGGGGCGGCGGAGGCAGATTGAGCGTCAGGAGGGACCGCGCGCCCGCGGCGATCGCGTCCGCGTGCGAGACGGCGGCGCCGATGGCGAGCGTGAGCGGAAGGAGGAAGAGCAGGAAGAGCGCACCCGTCATGACGGCGACCGCGAGCGCGCGCCGGTTCCCGAGCCGGGCCTGCACCCCGAGGAGGGCGGGCCAGGTGGCGACCACGATCGTGGTGGCCCACAGGATCGCGGGAAGGAACGGCAACAGGATGCGGAGCGAGAGCGCGACCAGCGCGAGGATGAACAGCACCGCGAGCACCACCCGCGGCATGTCACGGGGCGCCTCTTCAGCCATAGGCTGGAGATCCTACTCGCCGGTCGACACCCCGACAACCGGCGGGGTCTGCCGAGAGGTAGAATCCGCACCGCCTGGCGACCGAGGGTACGCCCGGGCACGGAGGTAGATCCGATGACGAAGAGACTCGTTCTGGGCGCGCTCGTCGCGTTCGGGGTGAACGCGGCCGCTTTCGCCGCTCCCCAGTCCACGGCGGCGGCCCAGGCCACACCGGCGGC
>JBKPBQ010000224.1:0-4952 GCA_046726955.1 Acidobacteriota bacterium | reverse complement strand
CAGGAGGCGCCCCAGATGGAGCTCGTGCCGATCAACCTCGAGGAGACGCTGTTCGTTTCCGGCGAGATCGACGACTGGGCGGTGGTGCGGGGGCGGGGCATCGACACCATCGTGGACATGGACGGAGACGTGGACCCCGGCATCCCTGAGGGTCCGGGCGAGGTCCTCTACGTCTACTACCCGATCCGCGACGAGGAGCTGCCCGACCTCCGGAAGCTCGAGGCCCTGGGCCGGATGGTCGCGGACCTCGTGTGCGGCGAGCACCGCGTCCTCGTCCACTGCCGCATGGGCTACAACCGCTCGAACCTCGTGATCGCGACCGCGCTCACCTACCTCGGAATGTGCGGGGCGGACGCGCTCCGGCACCTGCAGGAACGCCGGCCGGGCGCGCTCTACAACGAGAACTTCGCGGATCACGTGAAGCGGCTGCCGGCGCGGCGGATACGGCTCGAGCAGGTGGAGGGCTAGGCGAGCGAGAGGCGGCCCGTGCTGTCGCCGAGCGACTCCGACCGGACGCCGATCCGGTCGAGGAGCGTCAAGTAGAGGTTCGTCATCGGCGTCTCGGGCGGGCTGACGAGGTGCCTCCCCGTTCCGAGGCCGCCGCCCACGAGGACGACCGGCAGGTCTTCGTGAGTGTGGCGATCGCCGTCGGCGAGGCCGCTCCCGTAAATGATCGCCACCCGGTCGAGAAGCGTCTTGTCGCCGTCCTTCGTCGCCGCGAGCCGGCCCACGAGGTGGGAGAACAGCTCGACGTGGAAGACGTTGATCTTCGTCACGCGCTCCACGAGGTCCGGCTGTCCGCGGTGGTGGGTGAGGGGGTGGTGGGAGTCGGGCACGCCGATCTCCGGGTAGCTCTGCAGCGAGCCTTCGCGGCCCATCATGAAGGTCACGACGCGGGTCAGGTCCGCCTGGAGCGCGGCGACTTGCAGGTCGAACATGAGCTTCACGTAATCCGCGAACTCGGCGGGGATGCCGGCCGGCTTGTCGAACGGCGCCTCCACCCGCTGCGGGTCCGTCTCGGCGCGCTCGATCTGGCGCTCGATCTCGCGGACGCCGGTCAGGTACTCGTCGAGCTTGCGCCGGTCGGAGGGGCCGAGGTCGCGGGCGAGCGAGCGCGTCCGCCCGGCCACGATGTCGAGGACGCTCCGCCGGTCGCGCGTGCGGCGGGCCTGGGCCTCGGCGTCCAGCGTGATCTCGTCCGCCCCGAACAGCCGCTCGAAGGCCATGCGCGGGTTCGTCTCGGGAGGATTCGGGGTCGTGTCCGAACGCCAGGAGATGCTGTTGGTGTAGGCGCAGCTGTAGCCGGAGTCGCAGTTGCCGACGGTGCGCGACTCCTCGCAGCCGAGCTCGAGGGAGAGGAGGCGCGTCGTCTGGCCGATCGCCCGGGCCGCGATCTGGTCCACGGACACGCCGTTCTTGATGTCGGCCCCCGCCGTCTTGCGGCAATGGACACCGGTAAGAAACGAGGCCCCGGCCCGCGCGTGGTCGCCCGGCCCGTCGCCGAGCGCGTTCCCGTTCTTGTGGGCAAGACCGGACAAGACGCGGAGCTGGTCGCGCCAGGGCTCGAGGGGCTTCAGGATGCGCGACATCTGGAAGTCGCGCCCCTGACCGGCGGGCGTCCAGTCCGCGGGCGTGATGCCGTTCGGCACGTAAGTGAAGGCGAGGCGCAGAGGCTCGGGCTCGGCGGCGAAGGCGGGCCGCATCGCGTCGAGCATGGGAAGGGCGACGCTCGCCCCCAGGCCGCGGAGCACGGTCCGGCGCGAGAGGTGCCTTCGGGTCACGAAGCTCACGAGCGCGCCTCCGGCTGCCGCCGCTGGAAGGGAAGACTCCGGACGATCTCGAGGACGAGCGCCGAGAAGCGGTAGTCGCTCTTCTCGAGGTCCGCGGCGATGCCGCGCACCGTCTTCTTGTCGTAACGCTCGAGTCCTCGTCCGAGGGCGTAGGTCAGCATCTTCTCGGTGACGCATTCGGCGAAGGCCTGGCGGTCCGCCCGCAGCACCGTCTTGAGGCCGTCGGGACCGTCGAACGAGCGGCCGTCGGGCAGGACGCCCGAGGCGTCGATCGCCCACTTGCCGTCGGCCTTCCGCCAGGCCCCGATCGCGTCGAAGTTCTCGAGGGAGAACCCGAGAGGGTCCATTCTCTCGTGGCAGGCCGCGCAGCTCGGCTGCGTGCGGTGGGCCTCGAGCTGCTTGCGGAGAGACGCGTCCGCGCCGACCTTGGCCTCGTCCAGCCGCGGCGTGCCGGCGGGCGGGTCGGGAGGCGGAGCGGCGAGGACGTTCTCCAGGATCCACTTGCCGCGCAGCACGGGCGACGTGCGCGTCGCGTAGGACGAGACGGTGAGGACGCTCGCCTGTGTGAGCACACCGCCCCGGCCCGTACCCGCGAGATCCACCCGCCGGAACTCCGGTCCCTTCACGCCCGGGATCCCGTAGTGCCGAGCGAGCCGCTCGTTGACGAACGTGTAGCCGCCGTCCACGAGGTCGAGGAGGCTCTTGTCCTCCCGCATCAGGCTCTCGAAGAAGAGCTCCGTCTCGCGGCGCATCGCCATGCGGAGGTTGTTGTCGAAGTCGGGGAAGCGGTCCCGGTCCGGCGAGATCGACTCGAGGCCTCGGAACTGCAGCCACTGCCCGGCGAACCCTTCCACGAGCGCGCCCGCTTTCGGGTCGGCGAGCATGCGGCGGACCTGCGCCTCGAGCGTCCGCGGCCCGCGGAGGCGTCCGCGGTCGGCGAGGTCGAGCAGCTCGTCGTCGGGGGCGCTCGTCCACAGGAAGTACGACAGGCGCGACGCGAGCTCGTGGTCCGTCAGGACCCGGCCCGGCCCACCGTCGGCGGCGACGCGTCCCCTCTCGATCCGGAACAGGAAGTCCGGCGACACGAGCACGGCCTGGAGGGCGAGGCGGAGCGCCTCCCCGAACGATTCGCCGCGCCGGCGCGCGGAAGCCATGAGGGACAGAAGCGGCTCGACGTCGGCCGGAGCCGGAGGACGCCGATAGGCGTGACGGACGAGGTTCGTCATGACCTTGCGCGCGCAGCCCGCGACGTGCGCGCCGTCCTGGTGGCCGCAGACGTAGACCTTCTTCAGGCTCTCGACCGACGGGCCGCGTACGGGGTCGTACGGGCCGATCACGTCCACGCGCGACACCCGAGCCTGGTTCACCGGAGCCTTCTCCGCCTGCCGGGCCTCGAAGGCCTTTCGGGCCTCCTCGATCTGCTCCGGTGTCGCATTGGGCCGTGGAGTGAAGACGCGCGGCGGCGGGACGGGCCGCTTCGAGGGATTCGGTCCGCGGCAGGCGACGGGCAGGCCTTCGTAGAGCCGGACGATAGTGGCCGCCACGCGGTGCTCGCCGGCAGGAACGCGCACGCGGAAATCGCGCGTCTTTCCCGTGTAGTCCTGGCGGTCCACCGTGAACGAGCCCATGCCCTCCGGGTCGAGGGCCTGCACGCCGACCTCGCGGTCGTCGATGAAGAGGCCGACCTCGATGGGCTCGGACCCCGCCGGCCGCTCGCCGCCCACCACGACGCGGAGCACGTAGTCCGCCTCCACCGGGAATCGGTAGGCGGCGTGGACGGAGTTGGGGAGGCTCAGGCCGGTGGTGTCGTAGTCGAGGAGCGGCTCCGTGCTCGGCTCGATCTTGGCCTTGGCGGGCGTGAGCTTTACGAGGCCGGGCGGCGGCGGCTCGGGACCGAAGAGCGCGACCGAGGTGATCTTCTCCGCGGCCAGCAGGTACTTCTCCATGAGCGCGGGCGAGAGCGAGAGGACGTCGCCGTTGTTGTCGAAGCCGTAGCCGGTGTCGTCCTGCGGGAAGTCCTGCGCGAGGCGGAGGTCGACACCGAGGAGGTCGCGGACGCTGTTGTCGTACTCGGCGCGGTTGAGCCGCCGGGCGGTGACCCGCCCCGGGTTGGGCGGAGCCATCTCGTCGGCGTGCGCGAGTGTCGTCTCGATCCAGTCGACGACCCCCTTCCTCTCCGCGTCGGTCACCGACGGCGAGCCCGGCGGCGGCATCACGCGCGTCCTCATCTTCTGGACGACCTTCTCCCACGTGCCGGGGTTCGCGACGACCGCCGCTTCCGTAGCGTGGGCCTGCAGGTTCAGGTCGGCGTTCTTCACGAACTCGTTGTGGCAGGAGTAGCACGTGCGGGTGAGCACGGGCTTGACGGTCGTGTCGAAGGACGCGGCTCGTGCGGCGGGGGCGGAAACGAGGGCGGCGGCGAGAAGCGCGAAGCCCGCCCTGGTGCGCATGAATCGAAGGCTAAAGCTCCGTGGCCGTCGAATCAAGAGGCTTCAGCCGAACCTCCGCGCCACGGCCAGCGCTTCCGAGCCGTAGTGCCCGCCGAAGATCAGGTGGTGGTTCAGCAGATGGTAGAGCTGGTAGAGCGGGTTTCGCTCGCGCCAGCCGGCGGGGAGCGGCCAGGCCTCCTCGTACGCGGCGAAGAACCGCGACGAGAACCCGCCGAAGAGCGTCGTGATCCCGAACTCCATCTCGCGATCCGTGTAGGCGCACGCGGGATCGACGAGTCCCGGGCCCCTCGCCGTCTGCAGGACGTTGCCCGACCAGAGGTCGCCGTGGACGAGCGCGGGCGGCGGCGAGTGCGGAAGGAGCGACGGCAGACGCTCGACGACCCGCTCGAGGGTCTTCCGATCCGATTCTCGAAGCCCGCGGTCTTTCTCGAGCAGGCGCATCAGCGGGAGGAGGCGCCGCTCGGCGTAGAACTCCGTCCAGGACGTGGCCTTCGTGTTGTCCTGGGGCGTCGGCCCGCAATAGGTCGTCACAGTGAAGCCGAAGGTCTCGGCCGAGCAGCGGTGGATGGCGGCGAGGCCTCGGCCGAGCGCCGACTCGTCGTCCTTGGCGGTGCCGGGCGCGAGGTATTCCATGACGATGTACGCGGGGCGGTCTCCTTCGGGACCGGAGGCCGCGATCACCTGCGGGATCGCGAGCCCCGAGTCCGCGCCC
>JBKPBQ010000223.1:0-5027 GCA_046726955.1 Acidobacteriota bacterium | reverse complement strand
CTACGAGATGCTCTCGGGGACGCGGCCTTTTCGTGGCGAAACGAGCGCGGAGGTCATGACGGCGATCCTCAGGGAGGACCCGCCGGAGGTGGCGAAGGCCGACGCTCCTCCCGGGCTGGAGCGGCTGGTGCGGCGCTGCCTCGAGAAGGGGCCCGAGGAGCGCTTCCAGTCGGCGCGCGATCTGGCCTTCGCTCTGGAGACGGGCAGGGAAACCGGTCCCACGAAACCGACAGCGTTGTCGCGGCGAGGACACCTCGCGGCGATGGCCCGGCGGCCGCTATTGGTCGCGGTAACTGTCGCAGGTCTATTCGCAGCATCGCTTCTGGTGTCGCGGTGGCTGCGTCCGCCGCCGACACCGCAGATCACAGGATCCACACAGTTGACCTTCATCGGCACCGTGATGGCGGCGACCTGGGGAGGCCCCTCCGCCATCCTCACGGATGGCGCCAGGATCTACTTCACGGACGGAGAAGCTGGCCCGGGGCTGGCGTACGTGTCGACCGAGGGAGGCGATGTGGTCCACGTTCCCGGCCCCGTGAAGAGCAGCCTCTTGCTCGATCTCTCGCCAGAGGGCGGCCGGCTCCTGGTCAAAGACTGGCCCTCGATTGCGCAGACGGAAGGGGCACTGTGGTCCGTGCCGACAAGCGGCGGCGCCGCCCGGCGGCTGGGGGACCTGATCGGTCAGGCCGCCGCCTGGTCGCCCGATGGCCGCTCGCTGGTCTACGCCCGGGGCGAGGAGCTGTACCTGGCCAGAAGTGACGGAGAGCAGGCACGAATGCTTGCCAGGACGCCGGGCCGGGCCTACTGGATCCGCTGGTCGCCTGACGGACGGCAGCTGCGCTTCACCCTCCATGAGACCGAGAGCCACGAGTGGTCCCTGTGGGAGGTTGCTGCCGACGGAACGGATCTCCACGCCTTGCCGCTTCAGTGGGACGAACGACCGCAGGATTGGTCCTGCGGAAGCTGGGCCGGGGACGGAAGGAGCTTCGTGTTCTCGGCACGTCATGAGGAAGGCGCGGACCTATGGATGCTGGACGAAGCAGGGTCCCTCTTCCGTGGCAGGAGCTGGAAGCCGAGGCGGCTGCTCAGCGACTCGGACGCGTCCGTTGTCGCCACCCCGAGCCTCGATGGGAAGAAGCTGTTCGCCGTAAGAGAGCGGGTTACTCTCCAGGTGGTCCAGTACGATCCCCGTTCGCGGCGGCTCGCGGCAACTGCCTTACCCAGAGGCCTCGGGGACCGTTTCTCGCCGGATGGCCAGTGGGTGGCGTACGTAGAGGTGCAAGGAAGAAAAGAAATCCTGAAACGAAGCCGGCCCGACGGCAGTCAAGCCTTGCAGCTCACCGCCCCACCGATGGGGGTCTACCTCCCTCGCTGGTCACCCGACGGGAAGCGCATCGGGTTCAGCGGGACACTGCCCGGCAAACCGGAAAAGGCCTATGTCGTTTCCAGCGAGGGTGGGGCACCGGAGCAGGTGCTGCCGGGCGAACGCCACGAGGTCGACGTGGACTGGTCGCCGGACGGCCATTCCTTGATCTTCGGTCGCCCCCCTGACGGCATCGCGGAAGCGGGCCTGCCGAAGGCCATTCACCTCGTCGACCTGGAAACGAAGCAGGTCTCCACTCTTCCCCATTCCGAAGGGCTCTTTGCTCCCGCCTTGTCCCCCGACGGACGCCACGTGGTCGCCACGGCTCTCGACGGACACAAGCTGATGATCTTCGATTTCGAGACGGGCAAATGGAGCGACTTCGCGGGACCTGGAATCGGAATGGGCTTCGCAGGTGCCTGCCGTCCCCTGTGCCATAACGTGCAATGGTCGCCGGATGGTCGATACGTGTATGTCAACAACCTCGGAACCCAGGTGACCGAGGTGCTTCGCGTGGCGGTCGCGGATAGAAGAGTCGAGCGGGTATTCGGTCTTGCGGATCTGGGCCCAACCGTCAAGGTTTTCGACACCACGGGCCTCACGCCCGATGGCTCCCTCCTCTTGGTGACCAGATCGGGGACCAGCGACATCTATGCCCTGGACTGGCGCGTCCCCTGAGCGGCCCGCCTTCGCTCCCGGAGTCCGGCTGGGGCCGTACGAGATCCTGGCTCCCCTGGGCTCTGGCGGGATGGGTGAGGTGCGTGTCGGACGAGAGCGGCCGCGAGGGGATGTAACGATAAGCGATAGGCGGTCTCATCTGCGGCGAAGGCTGCGCGGCGTCGCCGCCTGCAGCGCCTCCCAGACCGCGCGCTCGGCCGTCTCCGCCTCCTGCTCGAGCTCGCGGGCGAGCCGAGCCCCATCGCGTGTCCTCCTCACCGGGGAAGGCGCAGACGGGGTTCGGTAACTCCAACGGGCGAACGGGCTCCTGGCCATATCGCGGGGGACGAGGCGAGCGGCGGGTGCTACGCTACCGGGCAGCTCTCGGCGGCACAGTGGACTGATGGGTCCGGCGTCTCCCGCGGACGTCACGCGACTGCTCCAGGCCTGGAGCAAGGGGGACGAGCACGCCCTCGGAAGGGTCATTCCGCTGATCTACAGGGAGCTGCGCCAACGGGCCCACCGCTGCATGCGGGGCGAGCGTCCGGGACACAGCCTCCAGACGTCCGCGCTCATCAACGAGGCCTACCTCCGCCTGGCCGGCGCGGCCCCGGTGGCCTGGGAGAGCCGAAGCCACTTCTTCTCGATCGCCGCCCGGATGATGCGGCGGATCCTGGTGGACCGTGCCCGCGCCCGGCGCAGCCTCAAGCGCGGCGGGGAGGACCGTCTGGTCACGCTGGACGAGCAGTACCTGGTGGCCGGTCAGCCCCCGCGCGACCTCGTGACGCTCGACGACGCCCTCACCGCCCTCTCGGGGCTCGACCCGCGCAAGGGCCGCGTCGTGGAGCTGCGCTTCTTCGGCGGCCTCAGCGTCGAGGAAACGGCCGACGTCCTCGCGGTCTCCCCCCAGACCGTCATGCGGGACTGGAAGCTCGCGAAGGTGTGGCTCCTGCGGGAGATGAAGCGAGGAGGCGGCGCGGAGGGCGAGAGGGCTCGGCGCGGCCCTCGCGCTTCGTGACGTCCGCGTTCGTGGAGAATGAGGTCGAGCGACGACGATGCTGAAGTTCGTGGTCGTGCTCTACCGCAGGCCCGACCTCTCGCCCGCGCGGTTCCACGAGATCCTGCGCGACGAGCACGGTCCGATGGCCGAGCAGCTTCCCCGCCTGCGGAAGTACGTGCAGAACCACGTCCTGCCGGATCCGAATCGCCCGCATCCCGGATGGGATGCGGTCATCGAGCTCTTCTGGGACGATAGGGCCGCCATGGAAGCGGCCTGGCAGACGCCCGAGGGACGGCGCGCGACCGAGCACCTGTCGGAGTTCGCGGACCTGTCGAGGAGCCGCTGGTCGGTCGTGGCCGAGGAGGTTCGCCGCTGACGGTCGCGGCACCTCGGGGTGCCGAACGACGCGAGGAGGGTGCACGCCGAGCATCGCCGTCCGCCACGCCACTCCGGCCGACGCCGCAGCCGTGAGATTCTGCCTCGCGGCCGCCTTCGCGCCGTACGAGACGAGCTATACGCCCGCGGCATTCGAGGACACCGTCCTCACCCCCGAGTCGGTCGAGGAGCGCCTGCGGACGATGACCGTCCTCGTCGTGGACGACTCGTCGGAGGGCGTCGTGGGCACGATCGCGCTCTCGGTGGCCGGCGAGGGGGAGGGCCACTTGCGGGGCATGGCGGTGCTGCCGCGATACCAGGGACGGGGTCTCGCGGAACGGCTCCTGCAGGACGCCGAGGAAGAGCTGCGCCGTCGCGGGTGCGCGCGGGTCACGCTCGATACGACGGAGCCTCTGCAGCGCGCGCGACGGTTCTACGAGCGCTGCGGCTACGCGCCGACGGGCGTCGTGAAGGACTTCTTCGGGATGCCGCTCCACGAGTACGCCAAGGAACTCCCGGCCCGCTAGCCTCCCGGCCACCAGTTCCACCGCCCGGCCAGCCGCAGGAGCGCCGGGCCGATGGCGAGGCGAATGACGGTCGCGTCGAGGAGGACGGCCGCCGCGAGGGCGAACCCGAGCATCTTCACGAGCACGAACTGCCCGAGGATGAACGCGGCGAAGACGGCGATCATGATGGCGGCGGCACTCGTGATGAGCCCCGCAGTACGGGCGAGACCCTCCACGAGCGCCTCGTCCTCCGGGAGCCCCGCCCGCCGGGCCTCGCGCACGCGCGCGAGCAGGAACACCTCGTAGTCCATGCTCAAGCCGAACACGGTGCAGAAGGCGAGGACGGGGACGATCGGGAAGACGCCGTCCAGCGGCCGCTCGAGGCCCACGAAGCGCGCGCCCCAGCCGTCCTGGAAGACGAGCACCATCGCTCCCAGGGCGCCGGAGACCGCGAGCAGGTTCAACGCCACCGCCTTCAAGGGCACCGCGACCGACCGGAAGGCGACGAAGAGCGAGAGGAGCGTCGCCAGGATCACGAGGGCGACGGCGTGGCGTCCACGGCTTGAGACCGCGTCCTCGTAGTCGGCGTTGAACGCGGGGAGGCCTCCGACGGTCAGCTTCGTCCCGGGAAGGCCGCTCCAGGCCGAAGCGTCCGCGGCGCGGAGGTCGCGCACGAGCACGACCGCGTCCGGAGGCTCCAGCGTCTCTGCGGGGACGACTTCGAGCAGGGCCGCCTCTCCTTCGCCGCCGAGGAAGGTGTGCTTGGCATCCGCGGGCAGGAGCGAGATGTAGGCGAGATCGTCCGCCCGCTCCCCCGCCAGCGTGCGGAGCGATTGCACGCGGGCCACGCGAGGGTCGCGGCCGATCGTCTGCTGCAGCCGGCCGAGCGCCTCCCATCCCTCCCGGCTCAGCGCGGACGTCTCTTCCGGGAGCTCGACGAGCACGCGCACGGTCTGGACGACGCCGCTTCTGCCCATCTCTCGCAGGCCGTGCAGAGCCGCGACCGACTCGAGGCTCGCGGGAAGCCAGTCGCCGCGGGGCACCGTCGAGCGGAGCCGCGCGGCCTGCGCGGCGAGGAGTGCCATCGGAAGCCCGGCCAGGAGCAGCACGACGAGCGGATGCCGCA
>JBKPBQ010000222.1:0-4186 GCA_046726955.1 Acidobacteriota bacterium | reverse complement strand
AGGCTCAGCAGGTACGCGGCGAGCGCGTCGAGGTCCGCATCGGAGATCTTGTCGGGACCGTAGGTCGGCATCATGGGCTTGCGCGCCGCCTTCGTCTTCTCCGTCATTTCCTTGGGCGTGCGCAGCCAGGCCTTGATCTCGTCGGCCTTGAGTTTGCTCGCCGTGCCTTCGAGGGCGCCCTTGGGATTGCCCACCCCGCCGACGGAGTGGCACGTCTTGCACTTCGGCGTCGCGGCTTCGTAGACGGCCTTCCCCTTGTCGACTGCGGCGTCCGCGGCGTGGGCGGCTGCCGCCGTCGTCAGGAGCGCGAAAGCCGCGAGCGCTACGAGTCCCTTCATGTAGACCTCCTGGGCATCCAGAACCGGGCGATTGTCACGCCGAGGGGTCGGCGAAGCAAATAAGCCCAAAGTCCCATGGACATTTACCGCCTTTCGTGTACCCTCGCGCGCGAGCGGTGCACGGTCGGAGGAACATGAGCCTCTTCCAGAAGATCCGGTCGGGAGCCCGCCTTGCTGCGCAGGAAGGCGACAACTGGACGACGATCTTGGGGGTCGCCCTCACCACCGCCGCCGCCCTCACGCTGCTGTGGTTCTGGGCCCTCGAGATCACGAGCCCCCACCCCGTCCACCCCTACGCGGGGATCGCGCTCTTCCTCATCCTCCCCGTGCTGTTCGTGCTCGGGCTCGTGCTCATGCCCCTGGGTATCGTCCTCGCGCGGCGGCGCCACGCGCGCGCCGGAGAGATTCCCGCCCAGTACCCGCCGGTCGATCTGCGTTCTCCCGGCGTACGACACGCGATCATGCTCGGGGGCGGCCTCACGATCCTCAACGTCGCCCTCCTCGGCACCGCGACCTACAAGGGCGTCGAGTACATGGACTCGAACCAGTTCTGCGGGCTCACCTGTCACAAGGTGATGGCGCCCGAGTACACCGCCTTCCTGGATTCGCCGCACTCGCGCGTGGGGTGCGTGCAATGCCACATCGGCCCGGGGGCGGGATGGTTCGTGAAGTCGAAGCTCTCCGGCGTGCGGCAGGTGTTCGCGGTCACCCTCGACACCTACTCGCGGCCGATCCCGAGCCCGGTGCACGACCTGCGCCCCGCGCGCGACACCTGCGAGGCGTGCCACTGGCCGCAGAAGTTCGTGGGCGACAAGTTCGTGGTGAAGACGAAGTACGAGGCCGACGAGAAGAACACGCCGTCCACCACCGTGCTCGTGATGAAGGTCGGCGGGCGGAGCGGCACGGGTGCCATGGGCATCCACGGCCGCCACCTCGACGCCGAGGAGCGCATCAGCTACGTGTCCACGGACGGCCGCCGCGAGCTCATCCCCAAGGTCACCTACCGCGACGACGACGGCAAGCTCGTGGACTTCGTCTCGGAGGACGTGAAGACGACCGCCGCCGACCTCGCGAAGGGCGAGACCCGCAAGATGGACTGCCTCGACTGCCACAACCGCCCGAGCCACGCCTTCGAGCTGCCGGAGCGGGCGGTCGATCGCGCGATCACGGAAGGACGAGTGAGCCGCGAGCTGCCCTTCGTCAAGAAGAAGGCGGTGGAGCTGCTGCGGGAGGAGTACCCGGACCGGGCCACCGCGGAGAAGAAGATCGGGGATGGTCTCGTGGAGTACTACCGCACGAGCTATCCGGAGGTCTACCAGAAGCGCCGCGCCCTCGTGGAGAGCGCGAGCGTCGCCGTAAAGGGCATCTATCTACGCAACGTCTTTCCGAGCATGAAGCTCGGCTGGGGCGCCCATCCCAACCACATCGGGCACGAGGACTTCCTGGGGTGCTTCCGCTGCCACGACGAGTCGCACAAGGCCGCGGACGGCCGCACGATCACCCAGGACTGCTCCGCCTGCCACACGATCCTCGCCCAGGACGAGACGAACCCCAAGGTGCTGGCCGACCTCGGGCTCGCCCCTCCCTCTGGCCCATGACAATGAGTCATCTGATTCATTCATTTCGACCGAGACGAACGACTAAATTCGTGCCTGTGAAGCAAGCACTCGAGGCGGAAGCCACCGCGACCGCTCCGACCCGCTTCCTCACCCGATCCGAGGTCTCGAAGCTTCTCGGCGTTTCTCCCAACACCATCACGCGTTGGGCGCGCGAAGGCCGGCTCGCCTGCCAGGTCACGCTGGGCGGGCACCACCGGTTCGAGCGCGAGCTCGTGGAGCAGCTGCAGAAGAGCCTCTGCCGGGCGGGGACCGGTCCGAGCTGAAGGTCGGCGGTCCGCCGGATGTCACGACGTCGCACCCGCGCCGGGAGCGCCAGGCTCGGCAAGGGGCAAATCGCCTGGCGAGGGGGTGACTCGATGCGCCCGCCGCTTCGGTCCCTGTTGGTCGTCCTCTTACTCTTCGCGGCCGCGGCCGCGTGGAGCCGATCCGACGATACGAGCGTCGCGCTGCAGGCACCGTCTGCCGCGAAGGCGAAGGATGCCAAGCCGCTCGACGTCAACGACTGCAAGACCTGCCACGAGCCGGTCTTCTCGAACTCGTTCATGCACAGCATGCACGCCGGCCTCGACCAGCGCTGCGAGAGCTGCCACAAAGGCGCCGCCCAGCACGCCCAGACGCGGATGGAGGGCAACGAGGACAAGCCGCCCTCCCTCAAGCACCTGAAGCCGGCCGAAATCAACCAGACGTGCCTCAGCTGCCACGACAAGGGCCACCAGGCCAACTGGACGGGCAGCCTCCACGACCGGCGCAACCTCTCGTGCACGTCCTGCCACAGCGTTCACGAATTCAAGTCGCTGCGCGGGAACCTCAAGACGGAGCGCGACCCCGAGACCTGCTACACGTGCCACCAGGCGATCCGCGCGAAGGAGCTCCGCACCTCGCACCACCCCGTGCGCGAGGGAAAGCTCAGCTGCACGAGCTGCCACGACCCGCACGATTCCACGAAGCCCAAGATGGTCTCGGCGAACTGGGTCAACGAGAAGTGCCTGGAGTGCCACACCGAGAAGCGGGGGCCGTTCCTCTGGGAGCACGCTCCGGTCCGGGAGAACTGCCTGAACTGCCACGACCCGCACGGCTCCAACCACGACAAGCTGCTCGTGGCCAAGCAGCCGTTCCTCTGCCAGCGCTGCCACCTCAACACCCGCCATCCGGGGACGTTCTACGACGGGGTCAACGCGCTGACGGGCACGAACGTCAGCAACCGGGCGATCGAGCACGCGTGCAAGAACTGCCATCAGAACGTCCACGGCTCCAATGCCCCCTCGGGGCCGTACCTGGGGAGGTAGCCATGAAGCACCTCTTCGTCGTCGCTTCGTTCGTCGTGCTCGGCGCGGTGCCCGTTCGCGCCCAGGACCCCGCTCCCGTTCGCGCCGGCGATCCCGCCGACGTGCGCGAGAACGACTTCATCTCCGGACAGGTCGACATCGGCCTCATCCAGAAGGACGTGGACACGATCTCCTCGAAGTTCCTCGAGTACCGGGACATCCCCAACGGCGTCGTCGCTCCCTACTTCCGCCTGAACGGCCAGAAGGAGGGCTTCCGCTACGACCTGGCCGGGCAGTTCATCCAGCAGACCGACCAGCGCTACGTGTTCCGCGTCGACAAGGACTGGTTCCGCCTCGATGGCGACTACAACACGATCCCCCACCGCTTCGGCAACGGCGGCCGGTCGCTCGAAGAGGACGTCGCCGACGGCGTCTTCCGGATCAGCCCCACGCTGCAGCAGGCGCACCAGACGATCATTGGACCCCCGAGCTCGAAGATCAATTACAACTTCCTCAACACGCTCGTGACACCGTCGCTCAACGCCCAGCCCGCCGACATCAACCTCGTGCTCGACCGCGAGCGCACGAACCTTGCGGCCTACGCTCGTCCGGGCGATCTCGATATCAAGCTCGCCTACTTCCGCGAGCGGCGCACCGGCGACCGGGCGAACGCGGGGACGTCGTTCGGGTTCGGCAACGTCGTGGAGAACCCGGAGCCCGTCGGCTACCTCACCCAGGACGTCGGCGCCGACGCCGAGCTCGGCGGCTCCTGGGGCGTCGCCCGCGCGGGAGTCCACTACAACTGGTTCCGCAACAACATACCCGGCCTCTCCTTCGACAACCCGTTCCGGGCCACCGACTCGACCGATCCCAGCGCCTACCAGGCCCCGGGCTCCGGCTCGACGGGCGGCCCCGTCCGCGGCCTCGTGGCCCTGCCTCCCGACAACGAGGCGTTCACCGGCAC
>JBKPBQ010000221.1:0-8517 GCA_046726955.1 Acidobacteriota bacterium | reverse complement strand
AACCCAGGCTCGGGCCCTCCTCGAGGAACTTGGGCTCCGGGATCGCCTCGACCACCGGCCGGGAGCGCTCTCCGGCGGTGAGCAGCAGCGGGTGGCGGTGGCGAGGGCGCTCGTCCGCTCACCCCGCGCCCTGCTTGCCGACGAGCCGACGGGCAACCTCGACCGCCAGACCGGCGACCGACTCCACGCCCTGGTTCGGCGTCTCAATCGGGAGAGGCCCGTCACCGTCGTGGTCGTAACGCACAACGAGGGCCTCGCCGAGGCCTGCGACCGCCGCCTGCGGCTGGAGGCGGGCGCCCTCGTTGCCGCCTGAGCCCTCGGGACTTGTAGGGGCACGAGCGCGCACGGTTTTGGGCTATGATCTTCCGATGTCCAGGTGGACGATGACCGGTCTAGGCGGGGGTCCCGTGTCCGGGGCCCGGCGGGAGCCCTGATGTTCGAGCGGTACACGGAACGGGCGCGGCGCGTGATCTTCTTCGCGCGCTACGAGGCGAGCCAGCTCGGAAGCAACTCGATCGAGACGGAGCACCTGCTCCTTGGGCTCATCCGGGAGGGCAAGGGCCTCACCTCCCGGCTCTTCAGCAAGAGCCACCTCTCCATGGAGTCGATCCGGAAGGACATCGAGGGGCGGGCCCTCTTTCGCGACAAGGTGCCGACCTCGGTGGACATTCCCCTGAGCCCCGAGAGCAAGCGCGTCCTCGGCTACGCCGCCGAGGAGGCGGAGCGGATGCTCCACAACTACATCGGCACGGAGCACATCCTCCTCGGCGTGATGCGCGAGGAGAAGAGCGTCGCCGCGGCGATTCTGGGCGAGAAAGGGATGCGCCTCACGGCGGTCCGCGAGGACATCGTCCAGCTCCTGAACGAGAAGTCGAGCGTGGGGAAGGCCAAGGAGACGCCGCTCCTCTCCGAGTTCTCCCGCGACCTCACGGAGGCCGCGGGTCGGGGAACGCTCGACCCCCTCGTGGGCCGGGACGACGAGCTCAACCGCGTGGTCCAGGTGCTCTGCCGCCGCACCCGCAACAACCCCGTGCTCATCGGCGAGCCGGGCGTGGGGAAGACGGCGCTCGTGGAGGGCCTGGCCAACAAGATCGTGCAGGGCGACGTCCCCGTCTACCTCGCGGACAAGCGGATCCTCGCCCTCGACATCTCGCTCATCGTGGCGGGGACGAAGTATCGGGGGCAGTTCGAGGAGCGCCTGAAGACGATCATGCGTGAGCTCACCGAGAGCCACAACATCGTGATCTTCATCGACGAGCTGCACACGCTCGTGGGCGCGGGCTCCGCCGAGGGCAGCCTCGACGCCGCCAACATCCTGAAGCCGGCACTCTCCCGCGGGGAGATCCAGTGCATCGGCGCCACGACGCCCGCCGAGTACCGCAAGTACATCGAGAAGGACCGCTCGCTCGAGCGGCGCTTCCAGGCGGTCAAGGTCGCCTCGCCCACCGAGGAGGAGACGATCGAGATCCTCCGGGGGATCAAGGACCGCTACGAGAAGTTCCACCACGTGAGCTACCGCGACGAGGCCCTCGAGGCCGCGGTGTACCAGTCGAGCCGCTACATCACGGACCGCTTCCTGCCCGACAAGGCGATCGACCTCCTCGACGAGGCGGGGAGCCGGGTGAAGCTGCGCGAGGCCGCGGTGCCGGAAGAGGTGCCCGAGCTCAGCCGGAAGATCCGGGTCGTCGTGGACAGGAACGACGTGCTCGAGCGCGGCGCCTTCTTCCGCGACGAGGAGGCGGCCCAGCGCGAGGCCGTGCCCTTCATGCGCCACGAGCGCTGGGACCTCACGGGCACGGGCAGCCACGAGGTCACGAAGAGCGACATCGACGACGTGGTCTCCCGCTGGACGGGCATCCCCATCACCGCGATCAAGGAAGAGGAGTCCGAGAAGCTCCTGCGGATGGAGGAAGAGCTCCACAAGCGGATCGTCTCCCAGGAGTCCGCGATCAGCGCCGTCGCGCGCGCGATCCGCCGGACGCGGGCCGGGCTCAAGAACCCGAACCGCCCCGTGGGCTCCTTCATGTTCCTCGGCCCCACGGGAGTGGGGAAGACCGAGGTCGCGCGCTCCCTCGCCGCCTTCCTGTTCGGGAGCGAGCGCGCCCTCGTGCGCTTCGACATGTCCGAGTACATGGAGAAGCACTCGGTGAGCAAGCTCATCGGCTCGCCCCCCGGCTACGTGGGCCACGAGGAGGGCGGGCAGCTCACGGAGCGGGTGAAGCGGAACCCCTACTCCGTCGTCCTTCTCGACGAGATCGAGAAGGCGCACCCCGACATCTTCAACGTGCTCCTCCAGGTCTACGAGGACGGCCACCTCACGGACGGCCTCGGCAACACGATCGACTTCAAGAACACGATCATCATCATGACGTCCAACATCGGGGCCCGCTTCATCGAGAAGAAGGGCCGGATGGGCTTCGCCTCCGGCGACGCCAAGGACATGGAGAAGGGGATCAACGAGATGGTGATGGGGGAGGTGAAGCGCACCTTCAACCCCGAGTTCATCAACCGGGTGGACGAGATCATCATCTTCGACGCGCTCACCGAGGAGGACCTCGTCAAGATCACGCGCCTGCTCGTGGAGCAGCTCAACCACAACCTCCGGGAGAAGGGCATCGCGATCGCGCTGCGCGACGAGGCGGTGGAGTGGCTGCTCACCAAGACGCTCTCCGACCGCTCCTACGGCGCGCGGCCGCTGCGGCGCGCCATCCAGCGCCACATCGAGGACGCGCTCTCCGAGGCGTTCATCCGGGGACAGATCCGGAGCGGGAAGCGGATCGAGGTGGGCGTGCGCGACGGGGCCCTCTGGTACGAGCAGGACGGCCGTTCGGGCGCCCTCTCCGCATGAAGCGCCGGTTCCGGGCCGTGCTCGCGGCCGTGCTCGCCGTCTTTCCCGGCGGGCCGCTCCCCGCGCAGGAGCCGGCGCCGGACGAGTCGGAGGCGGTCGTCGAGAGCGTCGAGGTCCGCGGCAACCAGTACGTGCAGACGGAGACGCTGCTCTACTACGTCTCCACCAAGGCGGGCGACCGCTACGACGAGCAGCGCCTCAAGGCCGACTTCCGTCGGCTCTGGGACACGGGCTTCCTCGACGACCTCACGCTCGAGGTGAAGGACGGTCCCCACGGCGGCAAGGCCGTGACGTTCGGCGTGTCCGAGCGGAAGCGGATCCAGATCGTGGACTTCCGCGGCAGCAAGGAGCTCACGAAGAGCAACATCGAGGACGAGCTCAAGAAGCGCGACGCCCAGATCCGGATCGACACCTTCTACGACCTCGGGCGCGCCCGCAAGGTGGAGGCGATCATTCGGGAGATGCTGAACGCGAAGGGCCGTCCCTTCGCCAGCGTCAAGCACGAGGCCAAGCCCATCGGCGGCGCCGCCGAGCAGCTCTCCTTCACGATCGACGACGGGCCGAAGGCGAAGGTCCAGAAGATCGAGTTCGACGGCAACACCGTCTACTCCGACGGCAAGCTCGCGAGCAAGATGAAGAAGATCAAGGCCTCGGGCTTCTGGAACCTCAGCTGGCTGGGCGGCAAGTCGACCTACACCGAGAGCAAGTGGCTGGGCGAGCCCCCGGACCCCGGCGACCAGAAGAGGATCGAGGACTTCTACCTGAACAACGGCTACGTCACGGCCCGAGTCGGACAGCCGCGGCTCAGCTACACGGACGGGGGGTCCAAGAAGAAGCCCGTCAAGTACGTGACGCTCACCATCCCGGTCACGGAGGGGGAGCAGTACAAGGTCGGCGACATCAAGTTCGAGGGCCTGACCGTCCTCAAGGAGCAGTTCGTCCGGCCGCTCTTCAAGACGGAGCCGGGCGAGATCTACAACGAGTCGAAGTTCAAGAAGGGCTTCGACAAGCTCCGCGACATCTACGGCAGCCTCGGCTACTTCCAGTGGACGGGCGCGCCCAAGCGGAACCCGGATCCAGCCCGGAAGGTCGTGGACGTCACGCTGTCCATGGACGAGGACAAGCGCTACTACGTCGGCCAGATCCACGTCACGGGCAACGACACAACGCGCGACAAGGTCGTCCGGCGCGAGATCTACATGAACGAGGGCGACGTGTTCAACACGGAAGCCCTGAAGGCCACGATCCGGCGCATCAACCAGCTCGGCTACTTCAAGCCCATGGAAGGGGCGCCCGACCTCCAGCCGAGCGAGAAGGGCGAGGACAAGCTCGACATCACGTTCAAGGTCGAGGAGCAGAACCGCAACCAGTTCACGTTCGGCGGCGGCGTCTCGGGTCTCGAGGGGACGTTCATCAACGCGTCGTTCTCCACCACGAACTTCCTGGGGGCGGGCGAGACCTTCCAGCTGTCCGCGCAGACGGGGAAGCGTACGCAGAACTACCAGCTCGCGATCACGGAGCCCTACCTCTTCGACCGGCCGATCACCGCCGGGTTCGACATCTTCAAGAGGAAGATCACGTACGAGACGTTCGACAACGTGGTCGGCTACACGCAGAAGGGCAAGGGCGTCAGCCTCATCTTCGGCTTCCCGCTCGGCCGCTTCTCGCGCCTGTTCACCAACTACTCGTACGAGGTCATCGGGATCGAAGGCCTGTCGGTCCCCGGCGGCGCCGGCCAGTCCACCACTCCCAACGGCCAGCCCGTCTTCAATCCGCTCCTCTTCAGCGACTTCAACGACCGGAAGGAGAGCCGCTTCAGCCCGAACTACATCTACAACACCGTCGACAGCCCCTTCACCCCGCGGCGCGGGATGAAGCACTCGCTCACGTTCCAGGTCGCCGGCGGTCCGCTCGGGGGCACCGTCGACTACTTCCGTCCGAGCATCGAGAGCATCTTCTACCTGCCGGTGGGGAAGAAGATGGCGCTCGGCACGCGCCTCGAGGTCGCCTACATCCGGCCGTACTCGGACACGCTCGTCCTGCCGTACTACCAGCGCTACCTGCTGGGCGGCGAGACGCAGGTGCGCGGATACAACATCCGCACGATCTCCCCCGTGGACCAGACGGGCCGGCCCCTCGGTGGGAACAAGTACGTGCTCGGCAACGCCGAGTACTACTTCGACCTCATCGGCCCCATCCGTTTCCTTCTGTTCGTCGACGCCGGCCAGGTCTTCCTGGAGACGCACAACATCGACCTGAGCACGCTCAAGATCTCCACCGGCGCCGAGATCCGCTTCGTCATGCCCGTCCTCAACGTCCCGTTCCGCCTGATCTATGCCTATAACCCCGACCCCCTGGTGTTCACGCCGAAGACCACGTTCAAGTTCGCCGTGGGCACCACCTTCTAAGGAGAAGACATGAAGAAGACGTTCCTCGCCGGCCTCGTCCTCGGGGTAGCGGCGCCCATCGCCCTCGCCCAGGACGCCGCCAGCTCGGCCGGGGCGAAATCGCCCCGCATCGCGATCATCGACATGGCCCGCGTCTCCAGCGAGAGCCTCATGGGCAAGAGCTACGCTGCCCAGCTGGAGGCCCTGCAGAACGAGATCAACTCCGAGGGCACGAAGAAGCAGTCGGAGCTGCAGAAGATGGACGCCGCGATCAAGACCCTGCAGGACGAGCTCGAGAAGCAGGGCTCCGTGCTGAGCGCGGAGGCCGCCGAGAAGAAGCGGCAGGAGATCGTGAAGAAGGGCCGCGACCGGCAAGCCTTCCTCGAGGACGGCCAGCAGGACATCCAGCGGCTGCGCGAGCGCGCGCAGCAGCAGGCGCAGGGGCTCAACAACGAGTTCCAGGCGAAGATCAAGCCGCACATCGAGGCGGTGGCGAAGGAGAAGGGGATCGACATCATCCTCGACTCGCAGGTGGCCCTCACCGTGAACCGCGACTTCGACATCTCGCGGGACGTCATCATCAAGGCGGACGACGCCGAGAAGGCGGCCAAGACGACCACGCCCTCGACGCCCAAGCCTGCGGCGCCGGCTCCGGCGAAGCCGACCCCGGCTCCGCCCAAGCCGTAGCCGACGTCGTCTGTGATCGGCGCGGGCGTGCGCGGGACATCCGCGCCCCCGCGCCGCGCCTTTCCAACGGGGGCTTCGATGGCCTCGACGACCGACGGCGGGCGCGCCATTCAACGATGAGCGCTATCGACATCGCCGGGCTCGTCCGGCAGATCCCGAGCCAGTACCCGTTCGTGCTCGTGGACCGCGTCCTCGAGCACGACCCGGCCAGCGGGCTCGTGGCGAGCAAGAACGTCACCGGCACCGAGGACTTCTTCGGCGGGCACTTCCCGGGAGAGCCGGTCATGCCCGGCGTCCTCCTCATGGAGAGCCTCGCCCAGTCGGCGGGGGTCTGGCTCCTGAAGGAGGCCGGCGATCCTCGCGAGATCGAGATCCAGGTGGTGGGGATCGACGCCGCCAAGTTCCGGCGGCCCGTGCAGCCCGGCGACCAGCTGCGTCTCGAGGTGCGGTTGCTCCAGCGCCGCCGCGGGCTCGTCCGCTTCCGCGGCGAGGTCCGCGTCGGCGAGCAGAAGGTCGCGGAGGCGCGCCTGCTCCTGCAGGTCATCCGCCTTCCCGGGCCGCAAGTGGACAAGACCGCGCGCGTGGACCCGCGGGCCGTGCTCGAGCCGGGCGTGCGCGTGGGGCCGTACTGCATCGTCGGCCCCGAGGTGACGATCGGCCGGGGCAGCGTCCTCGACGCCCACGTGGTCATCGACGGGCCGACCGTGATCGGCGCCCGGAACCGCTTCTACCCTTTCTCCTCGATCGGCCTCGCCCCGCAGGACCTCAAGTACCGCGGCGAGCCCTCGCGGCTGGAGATCGGCGACGCCAACACGTTCCGCGAGTTCGTCACGGTCAACCGGGGGACCGAAGGCGGCGGCAACGTCACGCGCATCGGGTCGCACAACCTCTTCATGACCGAGGTGCACGTGGCCCACGACTGCATCGTGGGCAGCCACACCATCTTCGCCAACGCGGCGACCCTCGCCGGGCACGTCGAGATCCAGGACTGGGCCACGATCGGCGCCTTCACGGGGGTGCACCAGTTCTGCCGGGTGGGAGCGCACGCCTTCGTGGGCGGCTACTCCGTGATCACGAAGGACGTCCTGCCGTACTCCAAGACGGTGGGGAACCGCTCGGCGCGCGTCTACGGCATCAACTCGATCGGGCTGCTCCGCCGCGGCTTCGCGCGGGAGAGCCTCGCGTCGCTCAAGGAGGCCTACCGCATCCTGCTGCACAGCCAGCTCAACACCACCGAGGCCCTCGCCCGCCTCGAAGCCGAAGGGCCGGACACGCCCGAGGTCCGGGCGATCGTGGAGTTCGTGCGGAGCTCTCCGCGGGGGGTCATCCTGAAGCGGCGGCGCCGGCACGTCGGCGTCGAGGAGACATGACGGGCGCGGCCCCAGCGCCCCTCGGACTCATCGCCGGCAACGGACGTTTCCCCTTCCTCGTCGCCGAGGGAGCGCGCCGCGCGGGACGGCGGGTGGTGGCGGTGGCCATCCGCGAGGAGGCCTCGCCGGACCTCGAGAAGGACGTGGACGAGCTGCACTGGGTGGGCCTCGGGCAGCTCGGGCGCTGCATCGAGGCCCTGCGCGCCGCCGGGGCGCGGGAAGCGGTCATGGCGGGGCAGGTCAGGCACCGCCAGATCTTCTCCGACGTGGTTCCCGACCTGAAGATGATCGGCGTGCTGGCCCGCCTCGCCTTGAAGAACACGGATAGCCTCATCGGCGCCGTGGCCGACGCGCTGGCCCGGGAAGGGATAACGCTCCTGCCGAGCACGGCGTTTCTGAAGGACGACCTGGCCGGAAAAGGAGCGCTCACCGACCGGCAGCCGTCGCGCGACGAGCACGCGGACATCGCCTACGGTCGAACGGTGGCGCGAACGCTGGCGGGACACGACCTCGGCCAGACGGCCGTCGTGAAGGACCGGGCGGCGGTCGCGCTGGAGGCGATGGAAGGCACGGACGAGGTCATCCGGCGGGCGGGACGGATCGCCGGCCCCGGCTGCGTGGTGGTGAAGGTCGCGAAGCCGAAGCAGGACGTCCGATTCGACGTGCCGGTGGTCGGCCCGGGGACGATCGAGGCGATGCGGGAGGCGCGGGCGGCCGTGCTCGCGGTGGACGCGGGCCGCACGCTTCTCCTCGATCGGCCGGCCTTCGTCGCCGCGGCGCACGGGGCCGGCATCGCGGTCTGGGGGATGAGCGAGGCCGACGGTGAGTGACCTCCGGGTCGGAGTGGTGGGCGTGGGCGCTCTCGGCCAGCAGCACGCTCGGGTGTACAGCTCACTCGGCGCGCGCTTCGTCGGAGTTCACGATACTGACCGAGCGCGCGCCGAGCAGGTAGTCGGCCAGTTCGGGGGACGGGTTTTCCCGACGCTCGAGGCCCTCCTCGAGGAAACGGACGCGGTCTCCGTGGCCGTTCCAACGGTGGCGCACTTCGAGGTCGCGGCTAGCGCTCTCAGAGCGGGAAAGGACGTGCTGGTCGAGAAACCCATTACCGTCACTCTTTCGGAGGCGGACGACCTGATCGCGCTCGCGCGCGAGCGCGATTGTGTACTGCAAGTGGGACACATCGAGCGCTTCAACCCCGCGACGGATATCCTGAGGGAGGCCGGGG
>JBKPBQ010000220.1:0-5164 GCA_046726955.1 Acidobacteriota bacterium | reverse complement strand
GAATCGGGCTCGACGCGTTGCCACGATCGCTCCCTTCCCGTACACTACGGCGTTTTATTCGTAGGATGCCCGCGCGTCCGGGCGCGGGCGTTTCGCGTGCGAGGAGGACTCATACATGAAGACGCTCGTGCCACGGGCCTGTGTGCTCGCCGCGGTGTTCGCCTCGATCGCGGGAGGCTGCTCGAAGGGATCCTCCCCCACCACCGCCGGGCCCGCGCCCACGCCGACGCCGCCGCTCGCGGCTCCCACGCCGACGCCCCCGTCGTCGTCCAACGCGCGGATGGTGGAGCAGGGATGCACGAGCGGCCGCGGCGCCGCCAACGCCTCCTGCACGCGCTCGG
Source organism: Acidobacteriota bacterium (assembly GCA_046726955.1). Taxonomy (GTDB): domain Bacteria; phylum Acidobacteriota; class Vicinamibacteria; order Fen-336; family Fen-336; genus CAVPGH01. The sequence goes on along the minus strand of JBKPBQ010000220.1, from coordinate 4,823 downwards.
CGAGCTTCTACCTCGCCGACCTCGACGCCGCCATCGACCAGGTCGTGCGCGAGCACCCCGAGTACTTCAACCTCCGGGAGAACCGCGGGGAGGGCGCCTACAAGATCGTCAACCGCAACGCCTACACGTCGGCGGTGATCGACGCGCTGGGCCAGCGCGGGTATTGCGCGGCCCTCGACATGTTCCGGGACTACTTCCTGCTGAAGAAGGACGACGACCGCTCCGAGCAGTTCGAGATCGAGGGCCCGTCCGACTTCATCCGCCGCGGCTACCAGTCCTTCTCCACCTCCTGCCACCCCGCGTCCTTCCCCCTGGCGGCGACCGAGGTCGTGGTCAAGATGTGGGTGGGCCTCTACGACTTCACGTGCGACCCGCCGTCCGCGGCCCCGCCCGCCCCCGAGAAGACGCTGCCGATGGCGTGCGATGGCTACGTCACCGCCACGCCGAAGGACAAGAACCTCAAGACGGTCCCTGCCGCCGCTCACGGGCCCGACATCACGTGGTTCGTGAGGAACGGCGAGGACCGCATCCGCTTCCTCGACTGGAACCAGCCCTTCAACAAGCGCGTGGTGCCGCTCTCGCCCGGGGAGTTCAGCATCTGCGCGACGGTCCTCGAGGTCACCGGCTGCTTCAACGGCGAGATCGTGCCCTGATGTGCTTCGGGCGCTGGCGGGCGCCCGCGGCCGCTGATATCGTCCGCCGCCGTGACACCGCCGTTGGGGCCGGCCGTGCCGAGTCGGGGCAACTGGCTGAGCCGAGGCGTCGGCCGCGCCTTCCTGGCCGCGATTGGGTGGCGCTTCATCGGCGAGGTGCCGAACCTGCCGCGGGTGGTGCTCGTCGTGGCCCCCCACACCTCGAACTGGGACTTCCCCGTGGGCATCGCGGCCATGCTCGCCCTCGGCCTCGATGCGCGGTGGATCGGCAAGGACACTCTCTTCCGCCCGCCGCTCGGTCCGCTGCTCCGCTTTCTCGGCGGCATCCCGGTCGATCGCAGCGCGCCCGAAGGCGTCGTCGCTGACGCGGCGCGCCGGCTGCGCACCGAGGACCGCCTCTTCCTCACGCTCTCTCCCGAGGGGACGCGCCGCAAGGTGGAGCGGTGGAAGACGGGCTTCCACCGGATGGCCCGACAGGCGGGCGTGCCCGTGTGGCCCGTCGCCTTCGACTACTCGCGCAAGGCCGTCGTTCTCTTCCCCGTGTTCACGCCCACGGACGACGTGGAGGCGGACGTGCGCGCGCTGCGGTCGCTCTTCACACCCGCGATGGCCCGGTACCCGGGACAGTTCTAGCGTGTGGCGGCGAGCAGCTCGGTGCGGACGCCGTCGAGGCTCGCCCGCACCTCGGCCTCGTCGTCCATGACCTTCCGGTAGTTGCCCTGCTCGTACGCGAGGATCAGGCCGGCGCCCTCCTGGCGCGCCTCCTTCATGCGGACGAGGAGACGGCCCGTGGTCGCCTTGTCGAGCCGCGGCGTCACCTGCGCGTAGAGCTCCTCGAGCTGGTTGAGACGCCGGTCGACTTCGTCCACGACCGCCTGCCCGGTCCGGCGCTCGTCCTCGCGGCGGGCCAGGGCCTGCCGCTGCGCCGCGATCGCCTGCTCCGAAGCCTGCAGCGCCGCCTTCCGCGCGCCTTGCTTCGATCCCTCCGCGAGCAGCCGCCGCGCCTTCTCGAGCTCGACCTCGGCCGCGCGGTAGGCGGAGAGCTCCTGTCCCGCGCCGTACGTCCGCGCGGCCTCGAGCGATCGCGCGGCGGACTCCACGAGCTCGGCGGGCCGCGGTCCCATGACCCCGAGGTGCCGCAGCACCCGAGGCGCGACGAGCAGGAGCACGGCCAGTGCTATCGCCGCGAGAGCGAGCCGGCGCAGGAAAAGGGCGAGGAGCGGGCTCATTGGCGGGGTGCGATCCGTCCAATCTAGCAGCCCCGGGGGACCAGCCAAAGCGCATGCTATACTCCCGCGTCCCATGGCCAACTTCATGGGCGGAAGCGCTCCGGCGATGGCCGCCCAGGTCGCCGATGGGTTCATCCTCCTCAGCCTGAACGCCCTCAAAGGCTTCCTGCGCGGCGACCTCAACAGCCTCAAGGTGGAGCTGGACAAGCTGCAGCGGGAAACGCGCGCCGAAGTGCCCGCCGCCGACGACGCCCTGGCCAACCAGGCCCGCAATCGCCGGATCGCCCGCATCAACTCCGCGCTCCAGGTCATCCACACCAAGCTCACCGCCAGGCATTGAAGCTCGCGCCTGCGGCGGCGCTCGTGCTCGTCGCCTACGTGGCGGGCATCACGGCCTTCGGGTCCTGGCTCGGACGGCGGCGGCGTTCGGTGCAGGACTATTTCCTCGCCGGGCGCACCGTCCCCTGGTGGGCGATCGCCGCCTGCATCGTGGCCACGGAGACGAGCACGCTCACGTTCATCGGCGCGCCGGGCTACGCCTACGGAGGCGACTGGACGTTCCTCCAGCTCGTGCTCGGCTACGTGCTCGGCCGGCTGCTGATCGCCGCCGTCTTCCTGCCCGCCTACTTCCGCGGGGAGATCTTCACGTCCTACGAGCTCCTGCAGAAGCGGTTCGGGACGCCGGTGCGCTGCTTGAGCGCGGGGATCTTCCTGCTCTACCGGACGCTCGGAGACGGGATCCGGCTGCACGCGGCCGCCCTCGTCCTCGCGGTGGCCGCGGGCGTGCCGGAGTGGTGGTGCATCGCCGTGCTCGGCCTCGCCATGATCGTCTACACCGAGGAGGGCGGCGTCACCGCCACCATCTGGACGGACACGGTGCAGATGGTCGTCTACCTCGCGGGGGCGCTCGTCTGCCTGTTCGCAGTGATGGCACGCCTCCCCGACGGCGTCGGCGGCGCGCTCTCCGCGGCGGCCGCCGCCGGCAAGCTGCGGGTCATCGACGCGTCACTCGACCCGACGCTTCCCTTCACCCTCGCCGCCGGCGTCGTGGGCGGGATCTTCCTGACACTGGCCACGCACGGCACGGACCACTACCTCGTGCAGCGGCTGCTCGTGGCCCGCAGCCGCGCGGACGCCTCGCGCGGGCTCGTGCTCTCGGGATTCCTCGTGTTCGGCCAGTTCGTCCTCTTCCTGTTCCTGGGAACGATGCTGTGGGCGCACTACGCGGGCCGCAGCTTCGCCCGCACCGACGAGGTGCTGCCGACCTTCGCGGCCACCGAGCTTCCCGCGGTGGGGACCGGCTTCATCCTCGCCGCGATCGTCGCTGCCGCCCTGTCGCCGTCGCTCAACTCGATGGCCTCGACGACCGTCCGTGACTTCTACCTCCCCTACTTCCGCCCTGGCGCGCCGGAGAGAGCGCAGATGCGCGTGGCCCGGGTGTTCACGGTCATCTGGGGCCTCCTGCAGATCGGTGTGGCCGTGCTCGCCCAGAACCTCGACTCCGCGCTGCAGGCCGGGCTCGCCGCGCTCGGCTACGCTTCGGGTCCGACGGTCGGGGCGTTCCTTCTCGGGATCCTGACGCGCCGGGCGACCACGTGGGGAACGCTCGCGGGAATGGCGGGCGGGCTCGTCTTGAGCCTCTCCATGGGTGTCCTCGCGCCCACGCTCTTCGGCCGCCCGGGTGTCGCCTGGACCTGGAACGTCGCGACCGGTGCGGTCGCGACGTTCGTCCTCGGGCTCGCGGCCAGCCGCCTCCTGCCCGGTAGCGCCGCGACGCCCGGCGCCGACGCCGCCTGACTCGCCGCCCAGCCCTTCGCGCCGACCACGAACTACTCCCGTAACCAGTTCGAACTCCGCATTCCACTCGTTAATCCACCTTCCTCGCGGACGCTTCCTCGGCGCGGGAGTCTCCCTTTCGTCACCGTGGGTAATGTATTGATACATTACCCAGGGTTTGATGGGGGTATAGGCGCAGGCTGGATCGGGGATGCGAGCGATCCCGGCCGGCATCGCGCTCGTCGATTGCGGCTCGGAGCGCTTTTCCCGACGACCGGCAATGGCCTGGGTCGTGCTAATGTGCTGACACATCCATGACCCTCCGCTTGCATGTGGCTCCCGGCTCCGACGAGCCCCCCTACCAGCAGCTCGTCCGCCAGCTCAAGAAAGCGCTCTCGTCTCGCTCACTGAAGCCCTGCGAGCGGCTGCCGGCGGTACGTGTTCTCGCTCGCGATCTGCACGTGAGTCCCAACACCGTGGCCCGAGCGTATCGAGAGCTCGAGCGGGAGGGTCTGCTGGCCGCGCGCGCCGGTGGCGGCACCCGGGTGAACGCGGCTCTGCCGGTTCCCGACGGACGACGCCGCGGCCCCGCCTGGCAACTGCGCGACAGGCTGCGCCCGGTCGCCGAGAAGCTCGTCGCCGAGGGTCGCCTTCTCGGGCTCTCGTCGACCGAGATCCGCCAAATCGTCTTCGCGGCGCTGGCCGAGCGCCGCGGTCAGTAAAGCAGCGACCCCTTCCGGTCGCGCTCGAAGCTCTCGAGGCCCGGCTCGTCCGCGGCGAGGATCGCCGTGGAGGCGTCTCCCCGCTCGAGAGCGCGGCGAACCTTCCTCGTGCCCAGGAGCGTGTCCAGCCACTCGCCGTCGCGCACCCAGCGAAGCTCGGGCTGCGTCGAGCGCAACGCCGCGAGGAGCGCGATGCCGAACGCGTACGGTCGCACCGATGCCGCGTCCTCCACGTGCACCCGCAACCCTCGGCACCGCTGCCCGAGGTGCTTCGGCTCCGTCGCCGCCGTGGACGCCGCGGGGACGAAGCTCGTCGTCTCCAGCCGCAGCCCCGGAGGCTTCAGGGCGGCGAGGAGCGGCTCCGGGCGCAGCCACGGGGCCCCGAGCAACAGGAAAGGCGCCTCCGTGCCTCGTCCCTCGGTGACGTTCGTGGCCTCGAGCAC
>JBKPBQ010000219.1:0-5421 GCA_046726955.1 Acidobacteriota bacterium | reverse complement strand
GGCTTGGGCCGCGTTCTGGCGGACGTCGCGGTCGGCATCGCGCAGCGCGGCGGTGAGGTCGGAGACGGCGCTCTTCGCGGGCGGCCCGATCTCGCCCAGGGTGCGGGCGGCGCCCGCGCGCACCTGCGCCTGATCGCTCTTCAGCGAGACGAGGAGACCCGGGACCTCTTCGCTCCGGTCCTGCGCCGCGATCGGGCCCGCGGCCAGGAGGACGAGCACGCCCAGACAGTGGAGAGTTCGCGCCATGGAGCCTCCGTTCCTCGGCGCGAGGGTAAGGCGGCGCCGCGGCCGACGCAAGACGCCCGCTCGCGTCGCGTGAGGCGCATCACCTCGGAGGGCGCAGCCTCTCGAGCTACTCCTCGCGCAGCTCGGGGTCCTGGGCCTTGAGCTTCTCGCGGGTCGCCGGGGGAAGGGGCACGGATCGTCCGGTCTCGTAGTCGTAGTGCACGAGCACCTTGCGGGCCGCCGCGAACACCCGTCCTCCGTCCGGCTCCGCTACCCGGAACTCGAGGACGAACGAGGACCGGCGCATCGACGCGCACCGCACGCCGACCTCCAGCCGATCGCCCCAGGACGCCGGCGCCTTGTAGTCGATCTCGGTGCGGGCCAGGATCATCCCGAAGTTCCGGAAGTCACGGTGGCCCGTGACGTCGATCCACCACTGGATGCGCGCGGTTTCCATGTAGGTCAGGTACACGACGTTGTTGACGTGGCCCACGGCGTCCAGGTCGCGGAAGCGCAGCTCGATCGGGCGTACGTAGCGGTAGCCCTCCACGGGTCAGCGCGGCCGCACGCGCGGGTAGAAGCGGTGCAGGTAGTCGAGGAGCGCCGCCCGCGTGGTTTCGAACCCGAGCTCGTCCCAGGGGATGTTCTCGGGCTTGAAGGCCGCCACCGCGTCCGTCTCCTGGCCGGCCTCGGGTCGGCCCTCGAGCACGTGGGCCGCGTAGACGATCACGAGCACGTCCTGGCCGGGAAAGGAATAGGCGTCGAGGATGCCCGTGAGGCCGACCCGCAGATTGACCTCCTCGAGGGTCTCCCGGATTGCGGCGTCGGGGACAGTTTCCCCGCGGTCCACGAAGCCGCCGGGGAAGACCCACTTCCCCTTCTGCGGCGGGTTGGCGCGCTTCGCGAGGATGATGCCTCCGTCCAGCATCGAGACCGTACAGGCGGCGACCTTGGGGTCGAGGTAGGCCACGAACCCGCAGGCGTCGCACCACGCGCGCGGCGGGTTGCCGTCTCGCAGCACCTTCGGCTGGAGGGCGGTCGCGCAGTAGGGGCAGAACCGATACTCGGCCGGAGCATTCGCGGGAGGCATGGGCCCCGTGATTATAGCGGCCCCCCGCGGACTACTTCGCGGGCGCCGTCGCGGCCTCGGCCGGCTTGAGATCGAACGCTCCCTGGCTCTCGACGAAGAAGACGCAGTCGGCGGCCTTGTCGCAGCTCGTCGTGTGGCGATAGCTCCCGCCGGGCTGCATGAAGTAGGAGCCGGGGCCGAGACGGAATTCCGGCTTCCCTTCCGGGGCCTGGACGTACGTTCCGGAGACGATCACGACCTTCATGTCGTGGGTGTGCGTGTGGAGGGGAGCGGCGAACCCCGCCGGCAGCTTGAAGAACGCGCCGAACGCTCCGCCGGCGTGGCTGCCCCAGAGATCCGCGACCTTGACGCCCGGGGCGCCGGCCGGATCGAGGTCGGTCCACTTCAGCTCACCGGCCGGCATCACGACGAGCCGGCTGGCCGCCGCTCTCGGAGCGGTCTTGGGTTTCGTCGCTTGCGCTGGCCGCGCCAGCACCGCCACCGGCACGGCGAACGTCACGGCAATCGTCAGAACACTCGTTGCCCTCATGTGCATCCTCCCCACGCCGATGTTACCGCCCTCGGCCAAAGACTATCGATTGCCTGGGCCTACGCGCGTCCTGTACGCTCGGGCGATCCGGAGGAGTGATGGTCGAGCGGAGGCAGGGGACGATTCGCGAATGGCGGCAGCTCGGGCCGCTGCTCGCGCTCTTCCGGCTCGAGCCCGAGAACGGGAAAGTGTTCCCCACCTACAAGGCCGGCCAGTACATCGCGCTCCGGCGCGACGACTGTCGCCTCACCCGCCGGGTCGTGGACGCCAAAGGGCAGGCCAGGTACGTCCCCGACCTCGACGACCAGGGACGGCAGAAGCGGGGGCCGGTCACGCACTCCTACTCGATCTCCTCCGCGCCCTTCGAGACGGAGCGAGACCGCGACCTCGAGTTCTACGTCGTGCTCGAGACCGGCGAGCGCGAGGTCCTGGGGCGGCTCACGGAGGCGCTCTTCGCGCTCGACCCCCGCGAAGGAGCGTCCCTCGACTACTTCGACAGGATCACCGGCGACTTCACGCTCGACAAGCGGGCCGCGGGATTCGAGAGTGTGCTGCTCGTGGGAACGGGGACGGGGCTCGCCCCCTTCGCGGCGATGGTCAAGCAGCTCGACCACGAGGCCGGAGAGGGGCGGACCCCGCCTTTCCGCGTCACCCTCGTCCACGCGAACCGCACGCTGAAGGAGCTCGCCTACCACGACGAGCTCAGCGCGATCGCCGCGGCGCGGCGGTTCGACTTCGCCTACGTGGCGTCCGTCAGCCGGCCGTCCGGCGAAGGCGATGGCCTCGGCGTCGGCCGGGCCAACAACGTGCTCCGCCACGTGCTCAACCTTCCCCTGAAGGAAGAGGACGACGTCGCGGAGGCCAGGGCTCGCGGTGAGAAGTCCGACCGCTACGAAGCGGCGCTCGCCAAGGTCGTGAGGCCCCGACTGCCGGCGAGCGGCCTCTCGCTCGAGGGCCTGCGCGCGCGCCTCGATCCCAAGCGCACCGTCGTGCTCACCTGCGGGAATCCTTCGTCGATGTCCGACATCCAGCACATCGCCGAAGTCGTCGGGATGCGCTTCGAGAAGGAAGACTGGAAACCCGCGTCGCGCTCCGAGGGAGCAGACGCGTAGCGTTACGAACGGAAGTCGTGTGTTTCAAGGCGCGCGCGCCTCGCGGTAACTCCTCGGGACCGCCGAGAGGGCAGTGTATACTCTCCGCGTTGGAGGCTCAGGTGACGGAGCCCCGCGCGCGCCGGCGGCTCAGCGACATTCTCTCCCGCGAAGACGGCGCCTTCGATCTCGCCGAGGCCGCGCTCCTCGTCGCGCACGAGGAGTACCCGGACCTCGACGTGTCCGGCTACCTCTCGCGGCTCGACGTCATGGGGGCCGAGCTCAAGGAGCGCCTCCTCGAGGAGCCGCGGCCCGAGCGCGCGGTCATGGCCCTGAACCGCTACCTCTTCCACGAGCAGGGCTTCAAGGGAAACACCTCCGAGTACTACGACCCGCGCAACAGCTACCTCAACGACGTGCTCGACCGGCGGACGGGCATCCCCATCACGCTCTCCACGGTGTACATGGAGGTCGCGGCGCGCGCCGGTCTCGAGGTCGAGGGCGTGGGGCTTCCCGGGCACTTCATCGTCCGCGTCCAGACTCCGATGCGCGGCCTCCTCATCGACCCCTTCCACTGCGGGGCTCTGCTCTCCGAGCAGGAGTGCCAGGAGCGCCTCGACCGCATCTTCGGGGGGAAGGTCAAGATGGAGGCCCGCCACCTCGCCCCCTGCGACCGGAAGGCGATGCTGGAGCGGATGCTCCAGAACCTGAAGGCGATCTACGTGAAGCAGGGTGACCTCGTGCGCGCGCTCCGCGTGGTGGAGCAGCTCCTCGAGGTGGACCCGCAGAGCGCCAATGAGATCCGCGACCGGGGGACGATCTACGCCGCCCTCGACTGCTACGCGCTCGCCGCGCGCGATCTCGAGACGTACCTGGCGAAAGTTCCCGGGAACCCGCGCGCGGAGGAGCTCTGGGCGAAGGTCGTTTCGCTCAAGGAGAAGGCCGCGCGCCTCAACTGACGCAGGAGACAAGGACCATGAGCCAGATCAACGCCATCGAGGACATGCTGGGCAGCGACGCCCGCTCGCTCCTCGACCACCGGTGCAAGGGCATCGCTCGCGAGAGCCTGCACGTGCCCGGCCCCGACTGGGTGGACCGGATCCACCTGGGATCCGACCGTCCCACCCCCGTCCTCCGCAACCTGCAGGCCATGATGGGCCACGGGCGGCTCGCGGGCACCGGCTACGTCTCGATCCTCCCCGTCGACCAGGGCATCGAGCACTCCGCGGGCGCGTCCTTCGCGAAGAACCCGATGTACTTCGACCCCGAGGGGATCGTGAAGCTCGCCATCGAGGGCGGCTGCAACGCGGTCGCCTCCACTCTCGGCGTGCTGGGAGCCGTGGCCCGCAAGTACGCGCACCGGATTCCGTTCCTGATGAAGTTCAACCACAACGAGTTCCTCACCTACCCCAACAGGTTCGACCAGATCTTCTTCGCGAGCGTGAAGCAGGCGCGCGACATGGGGGCGGTGGCGGTGGGAGCGACCGTGTACTTCGGCTCGCCGGAGTCGTCCCGGCAGATCGTCGAGGTCTCGCAGGCCTTCCAGGTCGCGCACGAGATGGGGATGGCGACGGTGCTCTGGTGCTACCTGCGCAACCCCGCCTTCAAGAAGGATAAGGACTACCACGTGTCCGCTGACCTCACCGGCCAGGCGAACCACCTCGGAGTGACGATCGAGGCCGACATCATCAAGCAGAAGCTCCCCGAGAACAACGGCGGGTACAACGCCCTCAACACCAAGGAGAATCCCTACGGGAAGATCGACAAGCGCGTCTACACGGAGCTCACCACCGACCACCCGATCGACCTCACGCGCTACCAGGTGGCGAACTGCTACATGGGACGCGCGGGCCTCATCAACTCCGGCGGCGCCTCCGGGGAGAACGACTTCCAGGAGGCGGTGAAGACGGCGGTCATCAACAAGAGGGCCGGCGGCATGGGTCTCATCTCCGGCCGCAAGGCCTTCCAGCGGCCGCTCGCGGAGGGCGTGAAGCTCCTGAACCTCATCCAGGACGTCTATCTCTGCAACGAGGTGACGGTCGCCTGAGACGGCGGCCGCCGCGGCCGGTCAGCGCGGGCGCAGCTCGAACGTTCCGATCGGGCTCGCGCCCGCGGAGTCTCGCGAGAAGTTCCCGCGCAGCGACTGCCCGTCCCACTTGCCCGTGTAGTAGCGGATGCCGCCCTTGAACTGCAGGCTCCATTTCGCCATCCCCCGCTGCGGCGTCTCCAGGCTGAGCAGGGGCACGGTGAGGGTCACGATCCCCTCGTAGGCCACGGTCCCGCTCCCCGACCGGAAGTTCGCGGTGAGGTAGCGCTTCTCTCCGGACTCGTCCTCGCTCCCGATCCACGAGCCTTCCAGCTTCAAGTTGGCGGAGCCGGCGGCCGCGGGAACGGCCGCGGTGGAGACGGGCGCCGCGGCCCCCCCGGGCGCGGCCGCCGCCGCTGCCGGTCCCGTGACCGATGCGGGCACGCGGAAGCCCACGAGC
>JBKPBQ010000218.1:0-8008 GCA_046726955.1 Acidobacteriota bacterium | reverse complement strand
CACCCCTGGGCCCGCGCTGCCCTCCGAGATCGCGGGCGGCCTCGACTGGTCGAAGGACGGCACGCGGATCGCGCTCACGTGCTCCGGCTCGACGGCACCCTCCGACGTCTGGGTGCTCGACCGCGCGACCGGCCGCCTTCGGCAGCTGACGCGGAGCCCTCATGCCGGCGTTTCGCTCGCGACGCTCGTGCGGCCCACGCTCGTGCGCTTCGCCGCCGCGGACGGGCTGGAGCTGTCGGGCTGGCTCTACCGTCCCGCGGGAGCCACGGGTCCGGGTCCCCTCGTCCTCAGCTTCCACGGCGGCCCGGAGGGACAAGAGCGGCCGTCCTTCCGGAGCGACTACCAGGCGCTGCTCTCCCGCGGCATCGCCGTGCTCGCGCCGAACGTGCGCGGGTCGTCCGGCTTCGGCAAGCGCTTCGTGAACCTAGACAACGGCGCGCTGCGCAAGGACGGCGTGCGCGACATCGAGGCCTGCCTGGACTACGTCGTGAAGTCGGGTGTCGCCGATCCCCGGCACATCGGCATCATGGGCGGCTCCTACGGCGGCTACATGGTGATGGCGGGGCTCACGGAGTACCCGGACCGGTTCGCGGCGGGGGCGAACCTCTTCGGGGTCGTCAACTTCGCCACCTTCTTCGCCCACACCGAGCCGTGGATGGCCGCGATCTCCAAGGTCGAGTACGGCGACCCCGACCGGGACGCGGACCTCCTGCACGAACTGTCGCCGATCCACAAGGTGGACCGCGTCACGGCGCCGACGATCGTCCTCCACGGCGCGAACGACACGAACGTGCCGGTCGTGGAGGCGGAGCAGGTCGTGGAGTCCCTCAAGCGGCGAGGCGTGCCCGTGGACTACGTGCTCTTTCCGGACGAGGGCCACGGCTTTCGGAAGACCCCGAACCGGATCCGCTCTACGGTCTCGATCGTCCGCTGGTTCGAGAAGTACCTGAAGTAACCCGATATCCACGCCTACCGATCGGCCAGATCGGCGACGGCGCCCGCCAGCGACAGGCGAAACGCGGCCATCTCGGCGCCGTTTCGAACGAGGAGCACGTCGCCGACCAGCGCCGGGTGGTTCCAGGTCTTGCCTTCGAGCGCCTTGAAGCGCGCGAGCTCCGCGAACGCGTCGGGTGTCGCCTTCACGAGGGCCAGCTCGCCCTCCTCCGAGAGCACGAGCAGCAGGTCCTGGTCGGGCAGCAGCAGGAGCTGGCCGTTGCCGTAGCGTCCGCCCTTCCACTTGCGCTGGCCGTCCGCGAGGTCGATGCAGGCGAGGATGCGGCCGTCGAAGCCGTAGACATGGCCCTTGTGAACGACGAAGTCGTTGAAGTAGGGCTTCAGGCTGGACGACGTCCAGCGCTCCTCGACGCTCCATCCAGAGGGCGAAGGCGCGACTGCGAGGCGGCTCGTGCCGCTGCTGCCGTCGGCCACGACCAGGACAGAGCCGTCGGCGGTGACGGCCGGCTGCACGATGGGAAAGGCGCGCCACGAATGCTCCCAGAGCGGCTTGCCGTCGGCAGGTGCGACGCTCACCACACGGGCTGCGCTCACCAGCAGGATCTGCGGCACCCCGCCGATCGTGGCCAGGAGAGGCGAGCTGTAGCTCGCGCCGCCGGGTCGGCCGGACCAGCGCGGCTGGCCGGTCGCGCGGTCGTAGGCGACGAGCTGGCCCGCGACGGCCACGACGACGAGGTCGTCCACCAGGAGCGGCGAGCTCGAGAAGCCCCAGTCCGGGACCTTCGTCTTGCCGCCGCCGGCCATGGAGGGCGTGCCTTCGCTGTCGGCCGCGGCGTCGCGCGACCACAAGACGGCGCCATCGCCGGCGTCGAGCGCGTTCAGAATCCCCGTCGCCCCCAGCGTGTAGACGCGGCCCTCGCCGAGCGTCGGCGTTCCGCGCGGGCCCGGACCCGCGTTCGCCTCGAAGAACCGGACGTGATCGCGGTGCGTCCAGACCGGCGCGCCAGTCGTCTCCTCGTAGCACGCGACGACTTCATCGTCGCCCCGCTGCTCCTGCGTGTACACGCGCCCGCCGCGGACCGCGAAGGACGACCAGCCCGGCCCGATCGGCCGGCGCCACAGCTCGACCGGCGGCGACGCCGCCCAGTCCGTCTCGATCCGCACGCCGGGGACGAGGCCGTCGCGTCCCGGTCCACGGAAGCCGGGCCAGTCCGCCTTCGTCTTGGCTACTGCCGAAGCCGGCGGGAGAGCCGCCGGCTTCTCGGGCGCCGGACTTACAGCGCGCTCCTTCGGCCTCGCCGCCGCGGACGGAGCCGGGCTCGGGGCTGTCGCTTCGGAGGGCGGAGCCGTGCGCGGCTCCTGTGATGCCTCCGGCGCCGGAGTCGATGGAGGCGCGGCCGGCTCGCCAGCGGCCTGGGCCAGCAGCCGTTCCTCCGGGCTCGGCGTCCATCGCCAACCGAACGTCGCGGCGTGGTCGCCGCTGATGCCCTCGGTCCGGACGAGCGTCCAGGCGAAGCACGGAAGCAGAATGGCCGCGGCCAGCGTCGCGCGCCGAGGCCCATCGGGGAGACGACGCGCGACGACCGCCCCGGCGACCAGGGCCACGCACACGCTCGGGAGGGCGTACGCCATTAGCCAGAGCGGACCCATCGACGGGTGCCTGAGCTCCCACGTCGCGAAGACCCCGCCGATCATCAGGACGAGGGCCCCCAGGCGCTCGAACCACCGCGCCCGGCTGAGGAGCAGCCACCACAGGAGGACCGCCCCCACTGCGTAGAAGCTCCACATCATCCCGCGGGCGAAGCCCTCGAATCCGGGCACGACGGCCTTCACGCCGAAGCGCATCAGCAGCAGTGCAATCGCGGCGAGGACGCCGGGCCAGACGCGGAGCGGCTTCCGAGGGGTCACGTCGTGGGTTTCAGTCATGAGCTACTCCGAGCGAAGTGCCTGCGCGACGTCCACGCGGGCGGCGCGCGCGGCGGGAACGAGCGAGGCCGTGACGGCCGCGGTCATGAGCACGGCGGCGGCGCCGAGCACGGGCAGGGCGCCGGGGAGCCGCAGGCTCTCGACCTGGCTCGCCGCGACGCGGCCGAACGCGTAGCCGCCCGCGGCGCCGGCGAGGACCCCGATCGCCGCGATCAAAGCACCCTCGCCCAGCACGAGTGCTATGAGCTGGCGGGGCGTCGACCCGACGGCCAGCCTCACGCCCAGCTCGCGCGTGCGCGCGCTCACCGAGAACGCCAGGACGCCCGCCACGCCCACGACGGCGATGAGCAGCGCCACGCCCGCGAACCCGGACAGCACGAAGGCGTTGAGCCGCTCCGGCGCCAGCACCTGCGCGCGCACGTCCGCGAGCGTCGCGGCGCGCTCCACCGGCTGCTCCGCCGAGATCTCGCGGATGGTTCTCGTCACGGGCATGACCAGCTCGTAGGGGTCGCCCGCCGCGTGCACGAACAGGCGGCCGCCGAAGGGTATCTGCCGGAGCGGGTGGTAGACCGTGAGCGCCGGCCCCGGCACGACGCTCTCGTCCTCGACGTCCGCCACGACGCCGACGATGCGGCGCGGGGCCGGCTTGCCGAAGTACGGGTCGGTCCACCAGAGGCGGCCGCCCAGCGCCTGGCCGTTCGGGAACATCCGCTGGGCGAGGCTCTGGCTCACGATGACCACGCGCTCGCTGTCCTTGCGGTCCTCGTCGCTGAAGTCGCGGCCGGCCAGCATCGGGATGCCGAGCGCGGCGAAGAAGCCGGGCGTGACGTTGCGCAGGCGCGCGTGCGGGTCGCCCTCGCCCTCGGCCGGCCGGTAGCCTTCGACGGTGAACGAAACGCCTCCCCCGAAGAGGCCGCTGGCGTCGCGCCACGGGACGAAGTTCCCGACGGCGACGCTCTGGACGCCCGGCAGCCGCTGGATCCGCCCGATCGCTTCCTGGAAGAAGTCGGCCGTCTTCGGGCCGAAGTCGTCGATCGACAGCGGGACGTCGACGGCGAGGACCTGTCGCAGGTTGTAGCCGGTGCGGGCCGTCTGTAGCGCGACGACCGAGGCGAGCAGCATCCCGGCCCCCGCGAGCAGCACGAACGAGAGCGCGATCTGCGTCACCGCGAACACCCGCAGCCGCCCGCTCGTCCCCGGCGTGATGCGGAAGCTGCTCTGCGCCGGTTGGGAGCCAGTGGGGGCCTGCGGCAACGGCAGCCGCGGGACGTAGGCGAGCGCCACGGCCGCGGCCATGGCCAGGGAGGCGCCGACCCAGAGGAGGCTCGAGTCCACCTTGACGTCGAGCGCGCGCACGGAAAAGAGGGCGGCGTAGCGGGCGACGGCGGTCACGAGCGGGTGCGCGAGCAGCACGCCGAGGACCGCGCCCAGGCCGCAGAGCACCAGGCTCTCCGCGAGGAGCGTCCGGCGGAGCGCGGCCTTCCCGGCGCCGAGCGCGGCGCGCACCTGGAGCTCCCGCTCGCGCCTAACGGTGCGTGCCAAGATCAGGTTGGCGACGTTGGAGCAGGCGATCGCGAACACGACGCCCGCGGCGGCGAGCAGCAGCAGCAGCACCGTGCGCGCCGGGGCCGTGATCTGGTCGCGGAGCGGGGTCACGCGGAGCTGGATGTGACCCCTCGTGTCGTATGCCTCGGGATGCCGCCGCATCATCTCGGCGTGGGCTTCCGTGATCTCGGCGCGCGCCGATTCGACGCTGGCGCCCGGTGCGAGCCGGCCGAAGAGCTCGGTCATGCGGTGCGTGCGCTGCGTGACCATCGTGGCGCCGAGATGGTGGGGGCTCGTCACCACGTTCGCGATGATCTCGGTGTCCGCGGGATACGGCAGCGACGGCTCGAGGACGCCGACCACCGTCGCCTCTCGCGAGCCGAGGCGGATCGTTCTGCCGATGACGTTCGGATCGCGCTCGAGCGCCGTCGCCCAGAATCGGTGGGTGAGGACGGCGGCGCCCGGCGCGTCGGGGCCGTCGTCCCTCGTGTCGAGCACCCGGCCCAGCACGGGGCGCAGCCCCATCACCTCGAAGTAGGAGCCCGAGACGACTCCCGCTTTCACCACGCGCGGCTTGCCGAAGCCGACCACCGGGAAGTCGATGGTCGAGAAGTCGCCGAAGGCCGAGACCGTGGTCGCGCGCGCGCGGAGGTCGGCGATCTCGGGCATCGAGAAGGTCAGGTTCAGGGCGCCGATGCCGGGCGCGCTCTGGCGGATGTAGACGAGCCGGTCGGCATCGCGATTGACGAGGGGGAGGAACAGCACTTGCCGGACGACGCTGAAGACCGCGGCGTTGGCGCCGATGCCGAGGGCGAGGGTCACCGCGATCGTGGCGGCGAGGCCCCGGGCGCGGCGGAGCGAGCGGAGCGCCACGCGCACGTCCGGCCCGAGCGCCACGACGGCCGCGAGCCAGCGCGGACGCCAGACCGCCTGCATCGACTCGCGGGTGAGGAGCACGTTGCCGAACTCGCGGAGCGCCGCGAGACGCGCCGACTCCGGGTCTTCGCCGCGCTCGATCCGCTCCTGGATGCAGAGTGCCATGTGGCCGCGGATCTCGTCGTCGAGCTCCTGGAGGTCCGGTGGCACGCGCTACTCCTCGCTCGCGCGCGCCGGCTTCATGACGCGGCCGATCGCATCCACCAGCAGCGACCAGCGATCCTGCTCGCGCAGAAGCTGGGCCTTCCCGGACGCGGTCAGCCGGTAGTACTTCGCCCGCTGGTTGGCCTCGCTCACGCCCCACTCGGCCTTCAGCCACCCGCGTTTCTCGAGGCGGTGGAGGGCGGGGTAGAGCGAGCCCGTCTCCACCCGGAGGAGGTCGTCGGACTGGGCCCGGATGGCCTGGCCGATGCCATGGCCGTGCCGGGGCCCCCACTGGAGCGTGCGCAGGATGAGCATGTCGAGCGTGCCCTGGAGGAGCTCCAGCCGCCGGTCGTCGGGAGGTTTGGGCATTGTAGTAGACAGTCTACTACCCTAGACGTAGACGGTCTACGTCTTGTTCCCAAACCTCGACGGTGCGACGCACGCTGCTAGACTGCTCGCCCGGGATCGGAGCCGAGCGATGAGGGAGCCCGACGTCTACATCCACGGGACGTCTCGGGACGAGCAGGCCCGCCTGTCGCGGATGAACGACCTGATCAATACCGCCTGCCTGCAGGAGATGCGCCTCGGCGGCGAGCGGCGGGTGCTCGACGTGGGCAGCGGCCTGGGCCAGTTCACGCGACAGCTGGCGCGCGCGCTGGGGCCCGCCGCGCGCGTGGTCGGCATCGAAGCGAACGCGGTCCAGCTCGGAGAGGCCCGCCGACTGGCCGCTGCGGCCGACGAGGCCAGTGTCGTCGAGTTCCGGCTCGGCCGGGCGGAGGAGCCTCCGCTCGCGGACGGCGAGCAGGGCACGTTCGACCTCGCTCAAACGCGCTTCCTGCTGGAGCACCACCGCCAGCCGGAGGCCGTCGTGGCCGCGATGGCGCGTGCCGTGCGCCCCGGCGGAAGGGTCGTGCTCCTCGACGACGACCACGACACCCTGCGCGCCTTCCCGGAACCCCATCGCACGATGGCGCTCTGGCGGTCCTATTTCCGCTCCTACGAACGGCTCGGTTGCGATCCGTTCGTGGGTCGCCGGCTGGCGTCGCTCCTCCACGGGGCGGGCATTCCGCCGCGGCGCATCGCCCTCGTGCCTTACGGAGCGTGCGCCGGCCAGCCCGAGTTCGCTGCCCTCGTCGAGAACCTGGCGCGGGTCATGGAGGGGGCGCGCGACCTCGTGCTCGAGCACCGGCTCGCCGCCGAGAGCGACTTTGCCGCGATGCGCGCCGAGCTCGCGGACTGGGTCCGTCGTCCCGACGCGACACTCTGGTACTCGATCTGTTACGCGGAAGGCCTTCGTCCCGAATAGGACCGCGGCCACGGTCCGCTCAAGAATGCCTGTGCGCGCCGACCAGGCCGAAGCGCCGCGCCGTCTCGCCCTCGGCATCGAATTGGACGAGGACGGCGGCTTCCTCACCCACGACCCACGCGTCGTGGCCGGGCTCGAGCACCACCACTGCCGGGGCCTTGAAGTCGAGCTTGCACCCGTCCGGGTACGTGGCCTCGACGTGCCCGCGGACGAGCAAGCCCACGTGGACGTGCTCGCAGAGCGCGGTGCCCACGACCGGCTTCATGTCGCGTGACCAGCGGAACCCCGGCGGGTAGATGACACGGCCCACCCGTCCGCTCCCGGCCTTGACGATGTCTATCTTGACGCCGCCGATGTCGCGGTGATCGGCGTTCGGAATCGGTGCGGTGAGAGGATCCATGGAAACCTCCTCGGCAACCCCAAGCGTACTCTCGGCGGCGCAGATCTAACCTTCTTGACAATCTCTTTTCCTCCTCCTTACGTCTCGGCCGCACCGGGATACGTCCGTAATGGTGTCGGAGGGGGAAGCCATGCGCGTCGTCCACGTCGATTCCGCACCTGAATGGCGGGGAAGCCGGCCGCGTCGGTGGGTCCGCCTCGCCTCTCTAGCCGTTTCTGCTCCGGTCCTCCTGCTCGGCATGTCCGAGGCGAGAGCCGGAGACCTGCGACCGCGCGAGCGTGACGCTCGCCCGCAGAACGCGCCCGCCCCCCGGGCGGCGAGCCCGCTGCGCCTGCTCGACGCCGAGCTCAGGGAGGTCACGGCCAGGGTGTCTCCCGCGGTGGTGCAGGTCCTCGCCGCCGGCTACGGCGCCGTAGACGCGAGCTCGCCCGAGCAGGCGGCGCTCGTCAGCCCCCAGCAGCGACTGGGCTCCGGCGTCATCCTCGACCCGTCCGGGTACATCATCACGAACGCCCACGTCGTCAAGGGCGCGCAGCGCGTGCAGGTCGTCCTGACGAAGCCGGAGCGCGGAGGGGACGGCCCGCCGGTTCCCGGCGGCGAGCAGACCGTGCTCCCCGCGGCCGTCGTGGGCTTCTCCAACTACTTCGACCTCGCGCTGCTCAAGGTGGAAGCGACCGGCCTCTCGACGCTGCCCTTCACGGATTTCTGGAAGGTGAGCCAGGGCCAGGTGGTGATCGCGGTCGGCAGCCCGATGGGCCTGGACAACTCCGTCACCATGGGGATCGTCAGCTCCACGG
>JBKPBQ010000217.1:0-11686 GCA_046726955.1 Acidobacteriota bacterium | reverse complement strand
CCCCCGCGGTGGCCCGCGTGTGCCGGCGGGGACGCGGGGCGACGAGCGCGCGCGCCACGAGCTGACGGGCCTTCTCGCGCGCGTCCTCGAGGTTCCGGTGCTGGTCGCGCGTCCGCTGGCTGGTGAGAAGAAGGCGTCCCTCGGCGTCGCGGCGGCCCGCGGAGAGCGCGTCGAGCCGGGCCCGCGCAGCCGCGTCGAGGCCTTCGACCTGGGCGAGGTCCACGCGCAGCTCGATCTTGGAGGCAACCTTGTTGACGTTCTGGCCGCCGGGCCCCGAGGAGCGCGCGGCGCGGACGACGATCGCCGCGGCGGGGATCACGACGCCCGTGGCGACGACGATGGGCTCGGCCACGGTTGGCTAGACCTGGCGGTAGCGGTAGCAGCCCACCAGGTGGTCGTTCACGAGGCCCGCCGCCTGCATGAACGCGTAGCAGATCGTGGGACCCACGAACGTGAAGCCGCGCTTGCGCAGGTCCTTGCTGAGCGTGCGCGACTCCGCGGTCTCGGCGGGGAGCTCCTTCATCGTCTGCCAGCGGTTCTTGATCGGCTTCCCGCCCACGAAGTCCCAGAGATAGCGGTCGAAGCTGCCGTGCTCGGCGACGACCTCGAGGAACGCGCGGGCGTTCTTCACGGTGCCTTCGACCTTCAGGCGGTTGCGGACGATGCCGGGATCGCGGAGGAGCGTCTCGATCCGGCGGCGGTCGAAGCGCGCCACCTTCTTCGCGTCGAAGCCCGCGAACGCGCGCCGGTACGCGGGCCGCTTCCGGAGGATCGTGATCCAGCTCAGGCCGGCCTGCGCGCCCTCGAGGTTCAGCAGCTCGAAGAGCGCGCGGTCGTCGTGGAGGGGCAGTCCCCACTCCTCGTCGTGATAGGCGTGGTAGAGCGGGTCGTCGCCCGCCCACGGGCAGCGGACCTTCGGCTTCGTCACGGTCTCAGCCCGCGCTGGCGGCACTCGCGGAAGCGAGGGGACGGAGACCGCGGGCCTCGCGATAGGCCGCGAGACCCTGGGCGAGCACCGAGACCGCCTCCACGAGGTCTTCCTTCTTGAGGACGTAGGCGATGCGCACCTCGTTGCGGCCCAGCCCCGGCGTCGCGTAGAAGCCGGGCGCCGGCGAGACGAGCACCGTCTTCCCGTCGACGCTCCAGTCCGTGAGGAGCCAGGCCGCGAAGTCCTCGGCGTCCTCGATGGGGAGGCGGGGGACGAAGTAGAACGCCCCCTCGGGCTTGCGCAGGAGCAGGCCGGGAATGCTCCGCAGCCCCTCGTAGAGGATGTTCCGCCGAGCCTCGTACTCCGCGACGAGCCCCGCGACGTACTCGGGACCGAGCTCGGTGATCCCCAGGGACAGCAGCTGCGCGAGGCCCGGAGGCGAGAGCCGGCCCTGCGCCATGCGGAAGCAGGCCGAGTAGAGCTCGCGGTTGCGCGTGACGAGCGAGCCCAGGCGGATGCCGCAGGCGCTGTAGCGCTTGGAGAGGCTGTCCACCACCACCACGTTGGCCTCGAAGCCCCGGAGCGAGAGCGCGCTCACGTGCTTCCGCCCGTCGAAGACGAGCTCGCGGTAGACCTCGTCGGCCACGAGGAAGAGCCCGTGGTCGCGGCAGAACTCGGCCACGACCGTGAGCTCCTCCGCGGTGTAGACGGTGCCCGTCGGGTTGTTCGGGTTGCAGACGAGGACCATCCGCGTGCGCGGGGTCTTCGCCGCCTCCCAGGCCTCGCGCGCCGGCAGGTGGAAGCCGTCCTCGCCGCGGGTCGTGAGCGGCACGAGGCGCAGGCCGGCCATCGTCGCAAAGGCCTGGTAGTTCGTGTAGAAGGGCTCGACGAGCAGGACGTCGTCGCCGACCGACGCTCCCGCCATCATCGCGAAGAGGACGGCCTCGCTGCCGCCCGTCGTGGCGATGATCTCGTCGGTCGCCAGGTCGAGGCCGATCCGGCGGTAATACTCCTGCAGCGCGGCCAGGCACTCCGGGGTGCCCGCGGAGGGCGAGTAGGCGATGACGCTCGGAGCCTGGGCGAGGCGTCGTCGCATGGCCACCGGCGTCTCCAGGTCGGGCTGGCCGATGTTGAGGGGATAGACGTGGACGCCCCGGGACCGCGCCGCGTCTGCGAGCGGCATCAGCTTGCGGATCGGCGACGACGGCATCCGGCGCCCGCGCTCGGAGACGACAGGTTCCATGTCCGCCTCCAACGAGCTTATTTCAGCACCGCGAACGGCTCACTTCCAGCTCAAACGGCTCGTCGCCGTCTCGTCGCGATCCGACGTGACGACGGCCTCGAGGCTCCACGAAGCGACGTCCGAGCCCCAGACGCCGCGCAGCTCCGCGACCATCGCCCGCTGCGCGGGGGCTATGTCGCGGACGAGCGGGGTGAGGCTCGCCGGCGTCTTCACGCCGTTCGCCGTGGTGACGAGGCTGACCGCCTTCAGCCGCAGCGGCTTCTTGCCTTCGTTGACCAGGTAGACGCGCACCGAGAAGTCCTGGCCCGAGGCCGGCGACACGGGAGCGGTCTCGAACTCGATGCGGCCCACGAAGTCGGGGATCTTCTGCTGCTTCACGTCCGCCGTGTCGAAGCCCTGGAGGTCGCCGCGCGCGCTGCGCGCCCCGATCACCGTCTTGGCCGCCACGAACTGGTGGACGACGGCCGCTGCGCTCGGAGCCAAGGAGGGGACGCTCGGGGGCCCGGCGGGGGATGCGGGACCCGAGGACGGAGCAGTCGCGGCCGCCGTGCCCGGCCGCGTCGCGGGAGGTGCCGTGGTCGCGACGGCCACGGGCGCTCGCGCGGCGCGCCGAGCCCGGTCGAAGCCGTCGCGCGCCTCGAGGAAGGCGCGGGTCGCGTTCGCGAACTCGCCCTTCGCGAGGAGGGCCTCGCCTTCCTGGGCGTCCTGCGCCGCGTCCGTGTACGCCTCGCCCGACGTGGCCTTGGCTTTCTCGGCCTCGCCGCGCGCCTGCCGCATCGAACGCGCCGCGTCCTCCGCCTTCGAGCGGAACGCGGTGTTGAGCCGCGTGCTCAGCTCCGTCGCGGCGGGATGCCGGGGATCGAGCTCGAGGATCTGCGAGAGCGACTGCGAGGCGGCGGCCGCGTTGCCGGCCTCGAGGGCCTGGCGGGCCTCGCTCACC
The DNA here is from genome assembly GCA_046726955.1 of Acidobacteriota bacterium. Lineage (GTDB taxonomy): Bacteria > Acidobacteriota > Vicinamibacteria > Fen-336 > Fen-336 > CAVPGH01. The sequence continues at coordinate 8,575 of JBKPBQ010000217.1, read as the reverse complement.
GCGGTGTCGAGCTGCTGCTTCCGCTGGCGGGCCTGCTCCACGATCCGGCGCGCCGCCGGGCTGCCGGGGGCGATCTTGAGGACGCGCTGCGCCGAGGCCACCGCCGCGTCGTAGTTCTTGTCCTCGAGGTCGCGCATGGCGAGCTGAAGCTGCGTCTCCGCAAGCGCAGTCGTGAGGGCGCTCACCTCGGCGTTGTCCGACGGCCCGGGGGCGGGAGTGGCCGGGGCTTCGTGCTTCCGCAGGAGCACCATGTACGCCCCTCCGGCGAGCCCGAGGAGCAGCGCCCCTCCGAGGACGATCGTGAGCACGGGCGCCCGCTTGCCCGGCACCGGCCGCACTCTTCCGGATCGTCCGCGAGGCACGTGTGTCGACGCGCTGCCTGAGAGCGTGGAACCGCTCGGCTTCGAGCCTTCGCGCCTCTTCGCGACGGGACTCATGTCGAGGGCGACGGTGCCCTCGACGTAGCCCGGGTGCGATCCCGAGCCCGATCCTGATCCCGATCCTGTGGAGCTCGAGCGGAACACGGGAGGATCCGGCCGGTTCCCGGCGGCGCGGCTGGCCCTCTGCGACTCCTCGGCGAGCGAGGCGTCGGGATCGGCCCCGCCGGCGAGCGCGGCACGGGCGATGGAGAGAGCGATCTTCATCTGCCGCGCGGTCTGGAAGCGCAGCGTCTTGTCCTTGACGAGCGCCTTCTCCACCACGTCGACGAGCACGCGAGGGACGTCCGGAGTCCACTCACGGATGCCCGTGGGCTCCTTGTGTACCACCTGGAAGAGCACACCCGGCGTCGAGTCCGCGTCGAACGGCTTGTGGTTGGAGAGGATCTCGTAGAAGACGGCCCCCGCCGAGAAGATGTCGGAGCGGGCGTCCACCCGGTCGCCCATCGCCTGCTCCGGCGACATGTAGTTGGGCGTGCCGAGGACGATCCCTTCCTGCGTCATGTCCGACGAGCTCACGCGCGCGAGGCCGAAGTCCACGATCTTCACCTGGCCGTTGGGCTGGATGTGGACGTTGGCGGGCTTCAGGTCGCGGTGGATGACGCCCTTGGAGTGCGCGAAGGCGAGCCCCGCGAGGATCTGGTCCATGACCGAGATCTTGTCCTCGAGCGTCTTCAGCAGGTCGCGGTCGATGGCCTCGCGGAGGTCCGTTCCTTCGAGGAGCTCCATCGCCATGTAGAGCAGGCCCTGCTCCTCGCCGAAGTCGTGGACGGTCACGATGTTCATGTGGCTGAGGAGGGCCGCGGCCTGGGCCTCGCGCTGGAAGCGCTGGTGCTTCTCGTCGCCGAGCCCGGACATCGAGGCGAGCGTCTTGATCGCAACGAAGCGATTCAGGACCAGGTCGTGGGCCTTGTAGACCTGGCCCATGGTCCCGCGGCCTATCTCCGCCACGATCTTGTACTTTCCGATGCGCTCGATGTCCATGGAGTGTCGGCTGGTCCTCGGCGCTGGCGGGCGGAGGGGCCCGGGTGCGGATATTACCATGCCCGCCTCGGCCGCCACCGTGAGCGAAACTCCACGCCGAGAGCGAGATGCATCCACTCGGCGAGCGATTCGGGAACCTGGAAGGCTATTGACGTTGGTGGCGGCCGACGTCAGTCTCTACGCACGTCAACAGTTAGCGCGGGAGCTGCTAGAGCGCCCGGATGGCGTCGACGGGCGTGAGGCGGGAGGCGCGGAGGGCGGGCCAGACGCCGGCGGCGAGGCCGATCACGAGCGCGAACGCCGCGGCGAGCAGGAGGCCGAGCGGCGACACCGCGAGGCCGTCCTCGAAGGCCTGGCTCGCGAGGAGCGTGATTCCGTACCCGAGCGCCGCCCCGAGGAAGCCGCCCACGAGCGAGAGCGACATCGCCTCGATCAGGAACTGGCCGAAGATGGCGCGGTCCGTGGCCCCGATCGACTTGCGGAGGCCGATCTCGTAGACCCGCTCGGAGATCGAGATCTGCATCACGGAGAAGATGCCGATCCCGCCCACGAGGAGCGAGATCCCGGCGATCGACGCGAGCACGACCTGCCAGTTGGCGATGAGGACGTCCACCTCCTTGCGGATGCGGAGCATCTCCTCGCCGATGTTCTCGACCTTGAAGTCGGAGATCCCGCGGTGGCTGCGGCGCAGGAGAGCCTCCGCCTCGCCCTCCGCGGCCGTGACCTTTTCGGCGTCCTTCACCCGGAAGGCGTAGGCGTGCACGGTCGTCTCGCCCGTGAAGTACTTCTGGGCGGCGGTGATCGGCACGTAGACCTTGCGGTTGTCCCGGCGCAAGTCGGGGTCGTTCACCTGGTTGGTGCCCAGCGAGCGCTGCACGCCCACGATCCGGAAGCGAACGCCGCGGATCAGGATCTCGCGGCCCACGGCCTCGTTCTGGCCGAAGACGTCGTCCCGGAGCTGCGCTCCCACGACGGCCACCGGGGAGACCGCCGCCACGTCCTCTTCGGCGAGGAACCGGCCGGCCTCGACCTCGCGGTTGCGGATGCGCGCCCAGGCGGGCGTGATGCCGTCCACGTCCACGTTCAGGGTCTGGCCGTTGACGCGCGCGGTCTCGCTCTTCAGGCTGACGAGGGGCGCCGCTTCCCCGATGAGCTCCTTGCCGGCGTCGATCGTCGCCAGGTCAGCGGTGCGGAGCCCGCGGGAGTAGCCCTGCTTCTTCCTTTCCAGTCTCTCCGTCGCGGGCTGGCCGGAGACGAACATCACCCCATCGAAGCCGAGGTCGGTGAGCCCCTTCTCTACAGCCTTCGCCGCGCCTCCGATCACGGAGACCATCACCACGAGGGCGGTCGTGCCGAGCACGATCCCGGCCAGGGTGAGGATCGAGCGCAGCTTGTGGGCGAGGATCTCCGCGACCGAGCTGCGGATCGACTCGGAGAGGCCCACTACTCGTACCTCAAGGCCTGGATGGGGTTGAGACGCGCCGCCTTCACCGCCGGGTAGAAGCCGAAGAAGATCCCGACGAAGACGGAGAAGAGGAGGCCGAGGAGCATGATGGGCGGCGTGAGCACCACCGGCTGCTGGATGAGCGCGCTCATCACGGTCGTGAAGCCCACGCCGAGGCCGAGGCCCAGGAGCCCGCCCAGGATCGTGACCACCACACTCTCCACGAGGAACTGGGCCATGATGTCGAGGCCGGTGGCCCCGAGCGCCTTGCGCGTCCCCACCTCGCGCACGCGCTCGTTGAACGAGGCGAGCAGGATGTTCATGATCACGATCCCGCCCACGAGCAGCGAGATCGTCCCGCAGATCAGGAAGGTGATGTCGTAGATCTTCCCCTGCTCCTGCTGCTGGGCCATGCGCTGCGCGCGGTTGATGACCTCGAAGTCCACGACCCCGCCGTGCGCGCGCTTCAGGATGTCCTCGACCTCGTTCTTGGCGGCCGCCATCTCCTTCTCGTCCGCGGTGCGGGTCTGCACGTTGATGAACGCGACCTTCTGCCCGGTGCGGTCGCCGGCCATGCGGTTGACCATGGTCGTCACGGGGATGAACACGAGCCGGTTCATCCACTCGAGACCGTTGTCGTTGGCGGAGTTGAAGTAGAACTCCTTCCGCTCCATCACGCCGATCACGGTGTAGCCGCTGCCCCCGATGTTCAGGACCTGGCCGACCGCGGGGCGGCCGCCGAAGACCTGCTCGCGGCGGGTGGAGCCGAGCACCACCACCTTGGCGCTCTGCGTCATGTCCTCGGTGGTGAGGAAGCGCCCTTCCGCCGCGTGGAAGTCGTACATCGGCTCGTAGGCGGGCGTGCTGCCCGAGACCTCCAGCGTCTTCTCGTAGCCCGAAGCCTTGACCAGCTCCTTGCGCTCCATCGTCGGCTCCACGAGCTCGAGCGTCGTGGCCTCGCGCTCGAGGGCCATCGCGTCGTCGTAGGTGAGGCCCTTGGAGCTCCTCTCCGCCGCCGTCTGGACCGGTCCCTTGTCCCGCAGGTTGCGGATGAACATCTTGCGGATGCCGCCCGTCTGGTCGAAGAACTCGGTCATCTGCCGCTTGCCACCGTCGATGAGCCCGAAGGTGGCCACGACGGAGGCGACGCCGAGGACGATCCCCACCAGCTGCAGAAGCGTGCGGCTCCAGTGGCTGCGGATGTCCGCGACTCCATCGATGACGGACTCCCGGAGGGAGGCGAGGTGCTTTCTCATGCGCTCAGTTGAGCCGGTCGTCTTCGATGCGGCCGTCCACGATGCGGACGACGCGCTCGCAGCGCTCGGCGATGCGCGGGTCGTGTGTGACGATCACGACCGTCTCCCCGTGGGTGTGCATCTCGTCGAAGAGGTCGAGGATCTCGAGGCCGGTCTTGGTGTCGAGGTTGCCCGTGGGCTCGTCGGCGAGGACGAGCGAGGGCTTGTTGACGAGGGCGCGGGCGATGGCGGCGCGCTGGCGCTGGCCGCCGGAGAGCTCGGAGGGCTTGTGCTTGACGCGCTCGCCGAGACCGACACGGCGCAGGGCCTCCGCGGCGCGCTCCCGGCGCTCCGCTCCCGCGACGCCGCCGTAGAGGAGCGGCAGCTCGACGTTTCGCAGGAGCGAGGCCTTGGGCAGGAGGTTGAACGTCTGGAAGACGAAGCCGACCTTGCGGTTTCGGATGGCCGCGAGCTGGAAGCCCGAGAGGGTCGAGACGTCTTCTCCGTCGAGGTGGTACGTGCCCGCGGTGGGCGCGTCCAGGCAGCCCAGGATGTGCATGAGCGTCGACTTGCCGGAGCCCGAGGGCCCGATGATCGCGACCATCTGGCCCTTGCGGACGTCCAGGTCGATCCCGTCGAGCGCTTTCACCTCGAGCTCGCCCGCGTCGTAGGTCTTGACGACGCGCTCCAGCCGGATGAGCGGCAGTCCCGCCACGCCCTCCGCCGTGCCCGCGGGCGCGAGCACCGGGAGAGGGAGCGCGTCGCTACTCACGGTCCTTCTTTTCCTTCTTCTTGGTGGGGTCCTCGACGGCGATCTCCGTGCCCGGCTCGAGGCCCTTGACGATCTGGACCTTCTCCACGCTGGAGAGCCCGGTCTCGACCTCGCGGACCTCGAACTGCTCCTTCCACTTCGTCTTCTCGTCGAGGCGGGCGGCGGGATCGTCCTTCTTCGTTCCCGCGAAGACGCTCGTGAGGAAGCTGGTGGACGCGTCCTTGGGAGCCTCGGCCTTCTTCACGTACACGAACTCCTGGTCGTCTTTCCGGAAGAGCGCCTCCACGGGCACGGTCAGGACCTTGTCGCGCCTCTCGCCGATGACGTCGATGTTGGCCGTCATCCCCGTCCGGAGCTCGGCGCCCTGGCGGTCGATCGTGATCTCGACGTCGAAGACCTTGACCTTCTCCTCGAGCCGCGCCGCGGGGGCGATCCGCTTGATGACGCCCGCGAACCGTACCTTCGGGTAGGCGTCGAGCGAGACCTTCACCGGCTGCTCGAGCCGCACCTTGCCGATGTCCACCTCGTTCACGCCGGCCTTGATGATCATGGTCTGGACGTCGGCCACCGTCATGAGGACGGTGCCCGCGTTGAACGAGCTGACGCCGGAGGTCACCGTGTCCCCGAGCTCCACCGGGCGGCGAATGACGACCCCGTCCATCGGGGAGGTCACGTTCAGCCGCTGCGTCGTGTCCGCGTTGGCTAGGGCGATGGGGACGCCGCTCTCCTGCACGATCTTGTACTTCTCGAGCGCGGCGTCGTAGTTCGCCTTCGCGGTGTTGTACTTCGTCTCGCTCTCGAGGTCGGCCTGCTGGGAGAGGAGGCCTTGGTTGACGAGGCCGCGGTTGCGCTCGTGCGTGCCCTTCGCCTCATTGAGGGCGATCTCCGTCTCGCGGACTGCGTTCTTCACCTGCGAGAGGTCGCGCGCCTGGTTCACGTCGGGCTCGACGCGGGCGAGGACCTGCCCTTTCTTGACGCGGTCGCCCTCGCGGACGAGCAGCTCCACGACCTTGCCCGAGAGCACCGACTTCACGTCCACCTTGACCTGGGGCTCGACCGATCCCACCTCGGTCACGCGGACCTGGACGTCTCCCGTCTCGGCCTTCGCCGTCCGGACCTTGTCCTTGTCCTCTGCGGGCTTCGCGCCGGGCCGCGCCGCCATCGCCGCCCCCGCCGCCGCCAGGAGCGCTACGGCCCCGATCCAGAGCCGCCGGCTCCGCCTTCCGCTCAACTTCTTCATGGACCTGCCTTTCGATCCGTCGCCGCTTGTAATACGCATCACACCCGAGGCCAGTTCCTTTTTGTGGTCTTACCTCAAGTCCAGGCAGGCCGGGACTTACGGGTAGAATCGCGGGATGTCCGAGGCCGCTCCGCAGGTCCGCGTCGTCCCCGCGCAGACGCTCGGCCGCTACTTAATAGAAGATCGGCGGGAGAGCCTGCCCCTCCTGGTGGGGTTCCATGGCTACGGGGAGAACGCCGAGATCCACTTCGACCAGCTCCGCCGGCTGCCGGGAGCGGAGCGCTTTCGCTGCGTGGCCATCCAGGCTCTCCACCGGTTCTACAACACCAAGGCGGGGAGCGTCGTCGGGAGCTGGATGACGAAGCTCGATCGCGAGCAGGCGATCGCGGACAACCTCGCCTATGTTTCCCGGGTCCTCGACGAGATCGAGCGGGACTTCGGGCGGCTGCCCGGCCTCGTCTACGCCGGCTTCTCGCAGGGTGCGGCCATGGCCTACCGGTCCGCCGCGCGCATTCCACGGCCTGCGCGGGGCGTCGTCGTACTCGGCGGCGACGTGCCTCCGGATGTGGCCGACGATCCTTCGGTCTCGTTGCCTCCGGTCTTCATCGGCCGCGGCACCGAGGACACGTGGTACACGGAGGCCAAGTTCACTCGCGACCTCGACGTGCTCAGGGTGCGGAAGACGCCGGTCGAGACATTCGTCTTCTCGGGCGGTCACGAGTGGGCGCCGGCCTTCCTGGAGTCGGCGGGAAGGTTCCTGGCCCGGCTATGAGCGCCGTCGCCTTCGACTCGTCCGCCCACTTTCGTGCCTGGCTGGAGAAGAACCACGCGAAGGTCGACGAATTGCTGATCCGGCTCTACAAGACCGAAGTCCGCGAGCGCGGGCTGACCTACCGGGAGGCGCTCGACGAGGCCCTCTGCTTCGGCTGGATCGACGGCGTGCGCCGGCGGCACGACGACGAGAGCTTCGTCCAGCGCTTCTCGCCTCGACGGGCGAAGAGCTACTGGAGCCAGGTCAACCTCAAGCGCTATCGCGAGCTCCTGGCGGACGGCCGCGTCGCCGCTCCCGGACGCGCGGCCTTCGAGCGCCGCGACCAGAAGCCGAAAGGCCGATACTCGTTCGAGTCGAGGCCGCGCGCCCTCGCCCCCGTCTATGCGCGCAAGATGCGCGCTCAGCCGAAGGCCTGGGAGTTCTTCCAGAGCCGGCCGGCGTGGTACCGCCGCGTCTGCGCCTTCTGGGTGATGAGCGCCCAGAAGCCGGAGACCCGCGCGCGCCGCCTCGAGCGGCTCATTGCCACGTCGGCCAGGGCCGAGCTCGTGGGGCCCTTCGCGCAGACCGACGCGGCGGCGCGCCGCCGTCGCGCCAAGCGCTGAGCGGTGGAAGGCGGCCTGGGCCGGGCCGTCGTCCGTCGTCGCGGGACGGTCGCCCTCGTCTGGCTCGCGGCGCTCGTGCTCCTCGTTCCCGCCGCGCGCGAGCTGGACGACCGGCTCGAGGTCTCCGCGCGAATCCTGGGCAGCGAGTCCGCGGCCATCGAGCGCGCGCTCGCCGAGCGGTTCGAGTCTCCCTTCGCCACGAGCGTCCTGCTCGTAGTGGCGGGCGTGCCTGCGCCGTCCGTCGACGAGGGCCGGCGCGTGCTCCAGGACGTCGTGGCCGCCGTCCGTGCGGAGCCCGGCGTCGTCCGGACGTTCTCGTACCTCGACCAGCGCGATCCTTTCTTCGTCGGGAGGGGAAACCGCGGGACGTTCGTGGTCGTCGGCCTCGATCCCGCGGGTGGCCGTCCCGATCGCCTGCTTCCGCGGCTGCGCGAAGGCAGCGCGCGCATCGTCTCGCGCCTCCAGGCCCGCCATCCCAATTTGTCCCTCCGCTACACGGGCGAGGTCGCCTTCAACTTCGACCTCTGGCGGCTCAGCACCGAGGAAGCGCGGGCCGCGGAGCATCGGACGCTTCCCGTGACGCTCTTCCTGCTCGTCCTCGCCTTCGCCTCGCTGACCGCGGCCGTGCTTCCTGTGGCCGCGGGGGTGGTGGCGGTCGTCCTCTCCTTCGGTCTCGCCGGTGTCGTCGCCGCGAAGGCGTCGCTCTCGATCCTGATCGTCAACGTCGTGTCGATGCTCGGCCTCGCGCTCGGGATCGATTACGCGCTGCTCACTGTCAGCCGCTTCCGCGAGTCACGCGCTGCGGGCCGCACGACGGAGGAGGCAGCGGTCGAGGCCGCCGGCTACGCGGGAAGGACCGTCGCGCTCTCCGGCGCGGCCGTGGCCATCGGCTTCCTCGCCCTCTTCGCGGTACCGCTGAACGAGCTGCGCTCCGCGGCCCTCGGCGGCGTCCTCGTGGTCGCGGTCTCCGTGGCCTTCAACGTCACCGCCCTCCCGGGCCTCCTCGCGTTCGTGGGCCCCCGCCTCGACGTGGGGTGGATTCCGGGCCGCCGGGGAACCGGAGAGCGATTCCGCCCCTGGGGCCGCTGG
>JBKPBQ010000216.1:0-4232 GCA_046726955.1 Acidobacteriota bacterium | reverse complement strand
ATGACGGCCCGCGAGCCGTAGCCGAGCACCCAGCGCCGCGCCGCGGCGTCGCCGGGGAAGGGGTCGACGAGCAGCACCGCCAGCGACAGCGCGAGGAAGCAGGCGGCGCTGACGACCAGGACCCAGCAGGCGTTACTTCGAGGGAGTGAGCTCGGCGCCACCGCCGCCCCCGTCGCGGACGAACCGGAGCACGCGCCGGCCGCGCTCCTCCTGGAGCGTGACGCGCCCGTTGCCGTCGTTGCCCTCGTACCGCATGGTCCCTGGGCGGATCGCGCTGATCGCTCCCCTGATCTCCTGGTACTGCGGCTCGACGAAGAGGAGCCCCTGAAAAGTGCCGTCCTCGGCGATCGTCAGAATGATGGGCGCGTTCCCCAGGGGCCCGGACATCCGGCCGCGCCACGTCCCGGCGAGTCCGGCGGTCTCGGCCGAACGTGATTGGGCACCGGCACAGCCGGCCAGGAGAGTCGTGAGCAGTACGATGCCGCGTACGGATCGCCGGGTCGTCACGCGGCCCGAGTGTATCAGGCGCGCCGGAGCCCGACGGCGGCGCCCCAAAGCGCGACGAGGCTCGCGCCGAAGACGCAGACGATCGTGGCCCCGGTCGGAAGGTCGAGCCACGCCGAGGCGGTGACCCCGAGCACGCTCACCGCAGCGCCGAAGCCCCAGCCGACCAGTAGTCGGGTGGCGATCGAGCCGCCGACGAGAGTAGCGGCGAGCGCCGGAACGATGAGATATGAGAAGACGAGCAGTACGCCCGCGATGCGGACCGAGCTGGTCACGACAACGCCGAACGAGGCGTAGAAGACAAGGTCCCAGAGCCGCACGCGCCAGCCCTCGGCGTAGGCCCGGCGCGGATCCGTGGAGATCAGAAAGAACGGACGGCGACAGAACCAGTGCAGGGCGCCGATCAACCCGTAGAGGATCGCGACCTTCACGACGTCCTCGCCGCCGACCGTCAGGAGCGAGCCGACCAGCATCGCCCGGATGTGCTCGACGCCGTGCGGGGCGCGGTCGGACAGCAAGACGGCGCCGGCCGCGGACGCGGCGTATACGACGCCGATCACGGCTTCCTGCGACACGCGCCGCTCGCGGCTGCGCGTGAGGGAGAGAACGAGCGCGCCCACGAGGGTCGCGACGAGACCCGCGCCGTACGATTCCCAGGTGTGAAGCTCGTGGCCGAAGAGAAACGCCGCCGTGGCGCCGAGCGCGGCGATCTGGGCGAGCGCGATGTCGACGAAGACCACCTCGCGCGCCAGCACGTGAACACCCAGGTAGGCGTGGATGCCCGTGAGGACCAGACACATGAGGAAGGGCGCCCACAGAAGCGCCAGGAGATCGGAGAGCATACGGTCGGCCAGGCGACCTTAGCGAAGCGCTTGGGCTAGGACGTTCACGTTGTAGTCGATCGTCCCGATGTACGTGTCGACGCCTTTCGCCCCACCGATCTCCTCCACCAGCGCCTTGAAGTCCGGGATCGTCGTCACGACGCGAAGCTTGTGGGCGCCGTCCGCGCCCGAGGCCAGGACCGCGAGCAACACGACAGCCCCAGCGAGGACGGTAGCTCGGTGGCGCATCACTTCATCGCCGTGACCAGGGCGTTGATGTTGTGATCGATGGCTTCGATGTAGGAGTCGGCGCCCTTCACCCCGCCTACCATGGACGCCAGCACGACAGCTTTGGCGCCGGCCTCGTCGGCCACGCGGCTCGCCAGCTTCAAGTCATTCCACGGCTCGACAATGATGACCTTGATCCGCTCCTCTTTCATCTGGCGGATGACTCGCGTCAGGTGACCGGGCGACGCCGGGATCCCCGGCCGATCCTCGAGCGTCGCCGCCTGGTTGAGCCCGAATCGACTTAGCATGTAGATCCATTGGGGATGATACACGACGACCCTGGCGCCTTTGAGCGGCTCCATCGCGCGCGTCCAGCGCGCCATGGCCTCGTCGAGGCGCTTGAGAAAGGCCTGCCGGTTGTTCTCGAATTCGGCCCGGTGGTCAGGAGCGAATCGGGTGAGGGCATCGACAATATTCTGCGTGATGATGGGCGCCATGCCCGGATCGAGGGAGTAGTGAGGGTTGCCCAGGGGATGCACGTCGCCCATCGAGCGGTCCACTCGGGTCGAGGGCACCTCGAGCACCTGGATGCCGCGCGACACATCGACCCGCCCGGGCGCGCCGCGAACGATGTTCGGGTTGTTCGCGCCCTGCACGGCGACGTCGGCCCACGAGTCGAGCTCGAGGCCGTTCTCGACGAGGATGTCGGCACGACGGAGCTTCAGCATGAGGCTCGGCCGGATCTCGAGCTCATGAGCGTTCTGGCTGCCCCGCGCCAGCGCCTCGACGTCGACGAGCTTGCCGCCGACCTCCTCCGTGAGGGCCTTGAGGTCGGGGATCGTCGCCACCACGCGGATCTTGTCGGCCGCGGAGGCGGCCGGAACCAGCAGGGCGATGACTGCGAGAGCGAGAAGCGTGCGGGTTGCGCTCAGCATGCGTCGCCTCCTAGAAGGGGTGCGCCGGGTGGGCGCCGAGAATGAAGGAGGCCTGGAAGAGGATCTCGTCCACCTTCCGGGCGCTCGAATCGTTCAGGTTGAACGCGTCGCGCGTTTGCGGGCTCCGGTCGGTGTACTTGTAGGCAAGCCGGAAGCGCAGGAACTCCGACGGCCAGAACGAGGCGTACGGCTCGATGGCCCACTCCCAGCCGGGATTGGTCGGGTACTGCGACCAGTCGTAGCGGAACCCGCCGGCCCAGCGGCGGAAGGGCTGCACCTCGAGGCCGACATAGTAGCCGGAATGGTTACGCTGACGCTTGTCGATCCGGTCGATCGCGCCGTCACCGTCGACATCGACTCCGACGTCGGCCTTCCGCAGCGAGTAGAGCGCCTCGCCCGTGAGCGTGACGAGCGGATGGAGCCAGCCGTCCGGACGATACTTGTAGCGGGCCTCCCATCCCAGAATGGTCGAGCGGTTCCGGTCCGACGTGTCGCCGCTGGCGACCGACATGCCGAGCTGGATCGCGTGCTCGTCGCCGAGCTCGAAAAATGTCCTGAGTCGGCCCGTGGCGAGAGGATGCTGTAGGCTGCCGCGGCCGAACGCGGTCTCGTTGTCCCCGTTGAAGATGCCCGCGAGCGCTTCGATGTAGAAGGGCAGGTCGGGCACGAGCGTCAGCTCGACGCCCTTTTCCTGCAGCCCTTCGTCGCCGAGAAAGTTGCGCATGACGTTCGGACGATCGACCCACGGCAGATCGTGCTCGTGGACCTCGTTCGACCAGCCGAAGCGGTTCCGCATCTGGCCGAGCCTCGCCTGGGTACCGTACGGGAGCGTGAGGAGCGTGAGGTAGGCTTCGGCGAGGTGGACAGAGGTCTCGGCGCCGCGCGCTTCCTCTCCCGCTTCGAACCTCACGACTGCCGAGGCATAGGGATCGATCTGGCCGAAGAGCGAGAGCTCGACTTCACGCGGGAAGAACCGGTTCTCCTGCCCAGCGAAGGTCCCGCCCCCGGCTCTCTCGACATTGCGCTGCGTGATGTTGCCGACGAAGTCGCCGGCAATGCCCATGTCGAAGAGGAGCTGCCCCGAGCCCCGTTGCTGATACAGGCCGAACGGCTGCCGCGGCCGCGCGAGATCCACGGCCGACGGCGGGGCCGAGGCTGGCGGCGGCGCGGCGATTCCTGTGGTACCCGGCGCACCCGCAGGAGCAGTCGGCGCCGGCGGCGGCGGTTGGGCCTCCAGGCGCTTGAGCCGCTCCGTGACCGACTCGAGCTGCTTCTGGAGCTGCTCGATCTCCTTTCGCAGCTCCGCCGCGTCCTGCGCGGCGGCGACTGCGGGCGCCAGCGTCGTACACATCGAGATCACAATCAGAGCCAGTACGCGCATCCCGGTCCTCCGGTGAATTCAGTTCGTCGACCGTTGCCGCGACGCGGGTCGCGGACGAGCTCGGAAACAGGTTGACGAGTGGAGGAGCGCTAGAAGCGGGGCGGCGCGCGCGAGTCGGAGAGCCGGACCGGAGCGGCGGTGGGGTGCGCGGCGGCCAGCGAGATCGCCGCCGCGAGCACGAGCGCGATCCCGATAACCGGCATCGCGTCGAGCTGGCACGCCTGGGTGCCGAACGCCGCCATCAGCGTCAGGTCGTGGTCGGCGTTCCAGAGGCCCGGGGTCGAGCCGGCGTGCGTGTGGGGCAGGCTCGCGCCGGCGAGGACGAGCGCCACGACTCCCAGCAGCAGGGGGAGAACGCGGCGC
>JBKPBQ010000215.1:0-3854 GCA_046726955.1 Acidobacteriota bacterium | reverse complement strand
TCGCGCCGGGGGAACCACTCGGAGACGGCCTTCGTCGCCGCCGGCCAGTTGGCGGCCTCCCCCGCCCCGAGCAGGAAGCGGAAGGCGCAGAAGCTCGAGAGGCCGTTGGAGAGCGAGGTCAGCATCGCCGCCGCCGAATACCAGAGGACGGCCAGGCTCAGCCCGTTCCGCGTGCCCAGGTGGTCGATGAGCCGCCCGCCCACCGTCTGCATGATCGCGTAGGCCACGCGGAAGGCGATCACGATGAGCGCGAAGTCCTGGTTCGACCAGTGGAACTCGACCTTGAGGCTCGGAGCGAGGACGCTCAGCGTCTGCCGGTCGATATAGTTGACGACCGTGGAGGCGAAGAGCAGGCCCCCGATGGCCCAGCGCCAGCGGCCCCTCACGCGCGCGTCTTCATGCGCCCGGCTTCGCGCGCATGAACGCTTCGGCCTCCTCGCGCGTGGGCTGCTGCGCCGTCCCTCCGAGGCCGCGGGTGGAGAGAGCGCCGCAGGCCGCCCCCAGCCGCAGGCAGGAGACGATCGGCTCTCCCGCGAGCCAGGCGTGCAGGAAGCCCGCGTTGAAGGAGTCGCCGGCGCCCGTGGTGTCGACGGCCTCGATCGGGAACGCGGGAACGCGGACGACCTGGCCGCCCTCGAGCGTCATCGCTCCCTGCAGGCCGAGCTTGGCCACGACGCGCGTGCGGTCCGTCTGCAGCTTGCGCAGCCCCTCCTCCGGCTCGGGCCGCGCGGAGAGGCCGCTCAGCTCGAGGTCGTTGGGGAAGATGATGTCCGTCTCGTGCAGGGTCTCGCGCAGCCCGCCGTCCCAGGTCTGCCGGGGATCGAAGCCAGGGTCGAGCGAGGTCGTGAGGCCGCGGCGGTGCGCGGCCTTGAAGATCTCGCCGATGCCGGGGCGCAGGCCATCCTGGAGGTAGTAGGCGCCGATATGGACGTGCTGGAACCCCTGGAAGGCGCTCTCGGGCACGTCCTTCGCGGTGAGGGCGCTGATCGAGCCGAGGTAGGACACGAGCGCGCGGTCGCGGGGCGAGGTGATGGCGACCGTGAGGCCCGTCCGCAGCTTCGGGTCCACGACCACGCGCGTGACGTCTATGCCGCGGCCCTTCATCGCGTCCATGCAGAAGCGGCCCCAGAGGTCGTCCCCCACCATTCCCAGGAAGGCGATCGGCGTGCCGAGGCGGGCGAGGCCCATCGCGCAGATCGCGGAGGCGCTGCCGAGGACCATGCTGAAGTCGTCCACGAGCACCTCCTTGCCCGGGCGGGGGAAGGAGTGGTAGCCCTGGAGCACCAGGTCCACGTTGATCTCGCCGACCACGAGCACCTTCTTCATCGGCTGGCCTGCCTCAGGAGCGGCGGTGGATCTCGAAGCCGGAGACGACGCGGCTGATGACGCCTTCGCTCGAAGGAGAGTCGGGACGGTGGCCCGCCCCCACGCAGCGGAAGAAGGCGAGGAGCTGGCCGACGAGCACGTCGAGGAGCACGAGGTCCTCGTCCTCGAGGGCGCCGTTCGCGGCGCCGTCCACGATCGAGTCGCGGTGCCCCGCGAGGTCGCGCGGGACGTCGGATCCCACGACGAGCCGGCGGGACCCGAGCTTCTTGCGGTCGAGCTCGCGGATCACGTCCGTCTCGTAGGCCCGCACCACCGGATCGGAGGAGAGGAAGGCCACCACGAGCGTGCTCTCCCCGATCGCGGACATGGGCCCGTGGCGCAGGCCGAGGTAGGACTCCGGGAGCGCCCACACGTCGCCGTCGTTCATCTCGATCAGCTTGAGGCTGGCTTCGCGCGCCGAGCCCATCCGGCACCCGCTTCCCAGGTAGACGGCCGACGAGAACCCGCTCCTCGCGACGTCCTCGATCTTCTGGGCGTCCTCGAGGAGCACGCGGGCGGCCCGCTCCGCGAGGACGCGCGCGCGCGCCTCGTGCGAGGCGTCGCCTTCCCGGTGCGCCAGGGCGCGCCCGGCCAGCACCATGTTGGTGAAGCTGCTCGTCATCACCAGGCTCTTGTCGTCGGTCTTCTCGTCGAGGACGACTGCGCGCACCCGCGGCACGTCGCGGTACTCCGTGGCTAGGGTACCCTCTCGGTTGCAGGTGATGATGAGATGGCAGGCCCGATCCTGATCCTCGAGCAGCGAGTCCACCACGGCGCGGCTCTCCGGGCTGTTGCCGGAGCGGGCGAACGACACGACCGCGTAGGGACCTTCCGGCGGAAGGCTGCCGTGGGCATGCGTGAGGAGCTGGCCCGCGGCCACGGCGTTGACCGGAATCTTCAGCGATTCCTGGAGAGGAACGGCCAGGCACTCTCCCGCGTAGAGCGAGCTTCCCGAGCCCGTGAGAACGAGCGCGCCGCGGCCGTCGAGCGCTCCCGCGGCTTGGAGCGTGGCGTCCACCAGCGAACGGTTGCGCGTCATTCGCGAGGCCGTCTCGAGCCACGTCACCGGCTGCTGGCAGATCTCGCGGAGCGTGTGGCCGTAGCCCTGGTGGACCTGGTCGTCGAACGACGGCTCGAGGCGGGAGCCGAGGGCGGGAGCGCCCAGGAGCCTGGCAATCCACGCCTCGACCGAGGGACCCGGATCGAGATCGTTGACGTGGACCATGCGGAGCCCGGCTCGCACGACCTGTCGAGCCTTGACTTTCCCCCTCGCGCTCGATAGAAAACGAAAGCAACGGCAAAGTATCGAAATGAAACGAAAGAGTCAAGCCCAAATTCGCCCTCGCTCTCCAGCGAGGACAGGCAGGCCTTCGCTGGCCTCGCTGTCGCTTTCCGCGGGCCGGCGCGCGCGTCTGTGGCGCCTTCTCCATGGCCACGGGCCGGCGAACGGCACGCTCATGGTCCTGCCCCTGGACCAGGGTCTCGAGCACGGGCCGACGGACTTCTTCCCGAATCCCGACGCGCTCGACCCCGGATTCCAGTTCCGTCTCGCCCTCGAAGGACGCTACTCGGCGATCGCCCTCGGCGTGGGGCTGGCTGAGAAGTACATGGGCGAGTCCGCGGGGCGCGTCCCACTGATCCTGAAGCTCAACGGCAAGACGAACATCCCCGAGGACGCGGAGGCGACTTCCCCGCTCTTCGCGAGCGTCCAGGACGCGGTGCGTCTCGGGGCGGACGCCGTCGGTTACACGCTCTACGTCGGCTCGCCGCGTCAGGACGACGAGATCCGGCAATATCGCGAGGTGCGGCAGGACTGCGAGCGCTACGGGATGCCGCTCGTGATGTGGGCCTACCCGCGCGGGAGCGCGATCGACGGCAAGGGTGGCAAGGGCACGCTCTTCGCCCAGGACTACGCGGCCCGCGTCGCGCTCGAGATGGGAGCGGACGTCGTCAAGCTCCACGAGCCGACGGAGGACGGTCCCCGGTCTCCCGAGCCGTATCGCTCGCTGAAGGAGCCGGCCCCGACGCGTCTCCGGCGCGTCGTTCGCTCCGCCGGGAACGTGCTCGTCCTCTTCTCCGGCGGGGTGAAGGACGACGACGACCGGCGCGTCCTCCAGAAGATCGAGGCCTACATGGAGAGCGGCGCGACCGGCGTGATGTTCGGCCGGAACATGTGGCTCCGGAAGTTCGACGACGCAGTCGCGTTGAGTCGGAAGGTTCACGCGATCATGGCGAGGTATGGGACGGAGGGGATCAGCTGAAGGGGGCGGCACGAGGCCAGGCGAGGCAGCTAGATGAAGAAGGCAGAAGACGCGGGGCGGGCCGCGTGAGAAGCGTTCCCCTCCCCCTACGTGGGGAGGGACAGGGTGGGGGGTCAAGAACGCGGGGCCGATTCGTGCTGACGGCGTTCCCCTCCCCCTACGTGGGGAGGGACAGGGTGGGGGGTCAATAACGCGGGGCCGATTCGTGCTGACGGCGTTCCCCACCCC
>JBKPBQ010000214.1:0-5032 GCA_046726955.1 Acidobacteriota bacterium | reverse complement strand
GGCCAGTGCGAGAGCGCGCGTCGAGCGACGGAAGAGCATGCGGCCTCCTTTGTCCCGGCGTTGCCGCGCCGGGCAGGGCTTCTTTTACGCTCGAAGACGAAGCGGCGCCAGGGCTCTCGTCAGTCCGCGGGTTGCCAGGTGATGCCGATGCCGGCTACGCGGCGGAATAGTTCGTGGAGCCGGAGCACATAAAGGAGGGGCCGGAAGTCCAGCCTCTCTACTCAACATCGGCTAGTAAATGAAGGCCGCTGGCGTCGAAAGGCGTGGGCGGCCCTTTGCACGCAACGTCCGGGCACTTCTACGAAAGGCCGCGCGCTTTGTAGGCCATGCAGGCATCCCGGGCGATAATCGACAGGCATGGCCGGCCCTCTCGCCCTGGAATACGACTCGGCACGGGACCGCTCGACGATCTTCTCGGAGGTGCGCGAGGTCTACAGGTACCGTGACTTCCTGAAGCTGCTGATCTCGAAGACGCTCAAGAGCAGGTACAAGCGGTCAGTGCTCGGCGTCGCCTGGACCTTGCTGAACCCGCTCGTCACGATGGTGGTCATGAGTGTGGCGTTCTCCACGCTCTTCCACGGCGCGATTCCCCGGTACCCGGTCTACCTGTTGATCGGCCTCACGGTCTGGAGCTTCTTCAGCCAGAGCACGGCGTTCGCCATCAGCCAGCTCTTCGGGGGCGGCGACCTGATGCGGCGCGTGTACCTTCCACCCACGATCTTCGCCGTGGCGTCCATCGCGAATGGCCTGGTCAACTTCGGCTTCGCGCTCGTCCCGCTCGCGTTGATCATGCTCGCCTTCGGCCAGCCCTTCCACGCCAGTTGGTGGTTCTTCCCCGTGGCCGTGCTGATCCTCGCCGCGTTCGCCCTCGGCCTCGCCCTGCTCGTCTCGTCGTTCGCCGCGGTCTACGCAGACACCGTGGAGATGTACCAGCTCGCGCTGCAGGCCTGGTTCTACCTGACCCCGATCATGTACCCGAAGGAGATCCTGGCTTCGCGCTTCTCGTGGGCCCTCACGCTCAATCCGATGCACTACATCGTCGAGATCATCCGGGGCCCGATCTACGACGGACGGCTGCCTGACCCGGCGACGCTCTCCGGCGCCACGGCGTTCGCCTTCGGTACGCTCGTTCTCGGCTCGTGGGCGTTCACGAGGAGGGCGGATGAGCTCGTCTACCGCATCTAGCGCGGAGGTCGCGGGAAGGATCGCGCCCGACGCCCCTCCCGTGGTCCGGGTCGAGGGCGTGTCCGTGCACTACCGGGTCCCGCACGAGCGGGTCGTGTCGATCAAGGACCACCTCATCCGTCGGGTCAAGGGCCAGATCGTGTTCGACGATTTCATGGCCCTGCAGGGGGTCGACCTGGAGGTCCGGAAAGGAGAAACGCTAGGCATCGTCGGCGCGAACGGGGCGGGAAAGAGCACGCTGCTCAAGCTCGTGGCGGGTGTGCAGCGGCCGACGACGGGCCGGGTGCGGGTGAGGGGCCGGGTGGCGCCGCTGCTTCAGCTGGGAGCCGGCTTCGACACCGAGCTCACCGGTCGCGAGAACGTCTTCCTGAACGGCACCCTGCTGGGCTTCAGGGAGAGCGATATCGCGCGCCGGCTCGACCGCATCGTGGACTTCGCCGGCGTCCGCGACTTCATCGACGCCCCCCTGCGCACGTACTCCACCGGCATGGTCGCGCGGCTCGGGTTCGCGATCGCTACGGACGTCCAGCCCGACGTCCTGATCGTCGACGAGATCCTCTCCGTCGGCGACGAGGAGTTCCAGCGCCGGAGCGCCGCCCGCATCCACGAGCTGCGCGCGAGCGGCGCCGCGATCCTGCTCGTGTCGCACTCGCTCGAGGCCATCCGCACGCTCTGCCATCGCGTCGCCTGGCTCGATCGGGGCCGGCTTCGCGCGGTGGGACCGCCCGACGAGGTCGTCCAGCGCTACCGGCGGGCATCCGGCGGCTGAGACCGAGGGCCCTCGCGATCGCCGGCGGGTGGCGCTCACCGCCGGCGGAGCCGGGCCTTGAGATCGCAGATCGGGGAGCGCTCGAGCACGAACATGCCGCCGGGCGCGAGGTGGGCGGCGATGCGACGGCAGAGCCCGAGCGGGTTCTTCTCGTAGTGGAGACCCGAGGCCATCAACACGACGTCGAACGACTCCTCCGGCAGCTCCCACCACGACCGGCACCGGAACTCGGCGTCCGGGAACCGCCTCCGCGCACTCTGAACACGCTCTCTGCGGCGTCGATCCCGACCACGCGGCGGGCGCCCTCGCCGAGCGCGTACCCGCAGAAGAAGCCCTCGTTGCACCCGAAGTCGAGGAAGGATCGCCCTTGCAGGGGTGGCAGCTTCAGGGCCGCGGGCTTGCCCTGGGAGTCCGAGTCGGCGGGTCCGTCGAAGCTCTGGTACGCCGTCTGCGTGATCTCGCCGGCGCCAGGGCCGGAGAGGTTAGAGCCCGACCGTCGCTCGCCGGCGAAGACGAGCGGGCCTGAAGCCCTCGGATGTCAGAAGCTATCGTCGAGGCCAACTATAGCTGCGCGGATGCTTCTTGACGAGCGTATCGGGGCCCACCCGGCGCGAGGCCGCCGCGATCAATCCTCCGAGCCGACGCCCGGCATGAGGGAGCCTCGTGCGATACGCAGGAAATACGTCCTTCGCTGGTCGTGGGTCACGGCACACCGGAGGAGAGCCCGCGCGCCGCTCGTGCTGCGCGCGATCACGCGGAAGTTGGTTTCCGCGAGCATGCCGTCCAGGCAGGCCTGGTTCGGGGCCCAGTAGTTCGTGGGGTCGCCGGCCAGCGCGTCGTGCGGGTAGAACTGCATGAGAGGGACGTTGGCGAGCTGCGTGGAGACGGTCCGGAGCGGCACCAGCCGTCCGTCCTCCAGCCGGAATGCGTCGTCGATCACTTGCGTCTCCAGGAAGAGCACGTCGCGGCAGAGCGACCGCACGATGGCCAGTGCGCCCAGGGGGTCGGGCAGGTGATAGAGCAGGCCCAGGAATAGCACGAGGTCGAAGGTCCCCAGGCGGTCGGCGCTCAGGTTGTAGACGTTATCGCGCAGGTAGCCGACCCCGGAGCCCAGGATCTCCGCGGCTACAGCGAAGCCGGTCTGGTCGCGCGGCATGTAGTCCACCGCGGTCACGTCCGCGCCGCGCCGCTCGAGCTCGAAGGCGAAGAAACCGTCGCGCGTGCCCAGGTCGAGCGCGCGGACGCCGTCGAGCCGCGGCGGCAGGCCCATTCGTGCCAGCACCGCCGCGCAGTCGTTGACGCCGGGCGTGACGATCCCGGGCGCCAGCTCGAACCGGTGATACCAATGCGGCACGGACGCGATCCGCTCGCGGACGCGCGCTTCGTCGGCCATGTGCGCTCCTCAGCGTGACCGGATGCGCGGCACGCGGCCGCGGGCTCACTTCACGGCCACGACCGCGTACTCGCCGGCTCTCTCGTAGTTCTTCTGCGTAAACCCGCCGCCCAACGGGTAGAAGATGCGGGCCGAGCGGAAGCCCTCCCGGAGGCACATATAGAGCAGCACTTGAGGGTAGATCGGCCGCTGGTGCGTGAGGTCGACGTGGAACGCCTTCAACGCCTCGAAGCTCTCGGGATTGGGAGTTTCCGCGATGAACAGCCCTCCCTCGCGCAGCCGGGTGCGGGCGAGCGCGAGCAGTTCCGGCAGCTCCTCGGGCGGGACGTGCTCGATGAACTGGGCGGAGAAGATCGCGTCGAAGGTGGAGGGGCGCTGCTTGCGCACGTACGCGAGCGCGTCCCCGTGCACGACGTCGAGGTGCCGCTCGCGGCAGCGCCGCACGAGGTCCACGTCCTGCTCGACGCCGACCGCGCGGATGCCGGCTGCGGTCATCAGGGACAGGAACTCGCCGCGACCGCAACCGAGGTCGACGACGCGCTTCCGGCCCGCGAGCAGCGGCAGATACTGGCGCTGCCGCTCGGTGACGATGGCCTCCGGCCCCCGGAACACATCTTCGAAGGTCACGTCGGACGGAGTCGGATGTGCCGTTCCCGGCCCGTATCCCATGGGCTGGTCGAGGTCGCCCGTCGCCCCGAACGGGTCCATGCCCATGTAGGGCCGGACGGCGAACCGATAGCCGACGTGCGCAACGCGCGCGGCGAGCTCGCCGAGCTGTCCGTGAACGGCCTGAACCTGCGGAGCGGTGGCGCCCGCCTGCGCGCGCAGTGCTTCCGTTGCGGCCTGCACGTCGCGCAGCGTCGCCGCCAGGTCGTCGCGCTCGAGCGAGGCCGCGTGCTGGAGCTCGACGAGCCGGGCCTCCAGCGCACACAGCGCCCGCGTCGTGGAGTCGACCTGCGCGTGCACGGCCTCCGTGGAGGATTCCTGCTCGCGTCGCGCAGAGGCCCGGGCACTCTGCGATGCCGCGAGCTCGTCGTCGAGTCGCCGGCTCAGCGTTCGTACCGAGTCCGCCACCGAATCGAGTCGCCCACCGGTGCGCTCGGCCGTGGCGGCGAGCGCACGAGCCAGCTCTCGCGTCCGCGCTTTGACGGATCCGGTCATCGTCCGGGCGCGCTCGAAGTCTTCCCGTGACTCGGTGCTCGTCCGGTCCAGGCGGTCGGAGAGCGTGGCCAGCCGCGAGGCCAGGTCGCCGATCGCGCCGGCCAGGATGCCATCGACGCGTTGGTAGTGGAAGCTGTGGTAACGCACGAGCAGGTTCGCCGCGCGCTTGCCCCAGCGTCCGAGAAGGCCGTGCTGGCTGGTGTGGAGGTCCAGCGCAGGAAGTACGGGCCGGAATTCGTACGCCGAGGACGGTGCCGCGGCCGACCCCGACCCGTTCGGCGCGGGCTCTCGCGGCACCGGCGCGCGGGCGGCCAGCACCTCCAGGCGGTCCCTGACGGCCCGGCCTACCGCCTCGACGGAGTAGTGGCCGGCGATCGTCCGGCGGGCGGCGTCCGCGCGAGCGGCGACCGCCGCGCCGCCCTCGAAAACAAGGCGCAACAGCTCCGCTGCGTGGGACACCGAAGGCTCGGCCCACATACGGCCGGCCTCGTAGGGGCCGACATCCCCCGCGAGCGGTGCGAGCT
>JBKPBQ010000213.1:0-4904 GCA_046726955.1 Acidobacteriota bacterium | reverse complement strand
GCGCCGAGGGGGCTTCGAGCACCACTACGGGCCCGTGCCCGCGAACCAGCCGGTCGCAGTCGTCGTCGACGAGTGGCGCGCAACGGCTAAAGCCTGAGTGTTTCGTCCGGAAGTCGTGTCACGACGGGCGCGCGCGCCTCGCCATAGCGCGCGACTGTACGATGAACGCCGATAGCGAGCGCGGCGCTTGCGCCGGGCTCGCTCAGGCCGGAGCGCGAGGGCGAGTGCCGCGCGCCCCTGCCGGGACACGACTTCAGTTACGAAACACTATCGGCCCGCCGCGCTCTCCTCGTCCTCGCTCGCCGTCTCCCAGACGAGCGTCCGCGCCCCCGAGAGCGAGCTCGAGACCCGCAGCGTGCCGTCGCGCACGAGGACCTGCGGGCCGTGGCAGATCGCGCCGAAGAGCCCCTGGATGGGCAGCGCGGTGATGCCGGGGTGGAAGCCGACCCAGGCGTTGCGGCCGCTGGCCTTGGCCACGTAGAGCGCACGGTCGGCGACGCCCACCACCTGCTCCCAGCTCAGCGCGTCGAGCTGCTCCCGGAAGAACGGATAGCTGGCGAACCCGATGGAGCAGGTCGTGCGCACCATGCGCCCCTCGCCGAGCTCGAAGACGTGCTGGGCGAGCGAGGAGCGGATCCGCTCGGCGAGCTCCGTGAGGTCGCTGCCCGACTTGTCGCGGGCCACGAGCAGGAACTCGTCGCCGCCCCAGCGCACGATGATGTCCGAGGCGCGGCTCTGCGCCTTCAGCAGGTCGCGCACCTGCCGCAGCACCGCGTCCCCGGCGGCATGGCCGGCGGAGTCGTTGATGGCCTTGAACTGGTCGAGGTCGATCATCATGAACGCGATGTCGAGCTGCTCGGGAGAGAGCGGCTCCTCGGCGAGGCGGTGGTAGCGCCGCCTCAGGAGGGCCACCTCCTTCTCCACGTACTCGGCGAGGAAGCGCCGGTTGGCGAGGCCGGTCAGTGAGTCGGTGATGCTGGCCTGGGCGAGCTCCTCGTTCAGCCGCTCGAGCTCGAGCTGGCGCTCCGAGAGGGCCTTCGTCCGCTCCTGCACGCGCGACTCGAGCTCCCGCGCGTACTCCGCCTCGCGGTCGAACTTGCGCTGCTGCACGCGCACGAAGCCGAGCACGCACCCCGTGAAGAGGAGCGAGTACACGCCGTAGGCCCAGGGCGTCTTCCACGGAGCGGCGGCCACGTCCACCGCCACCGAGAGGCCCTCCTCGTTCCAGCCGCCGTCCCCGGTGGCCGCGCGCACGCGGAACGTGTAGCGGCCGGGGTTGAGGTTCGTGTAGGTCACGCTCGGGCGGCCCACGACGGTCACCCACTCCGGATCGAACCCCTCGAGCTTGTACGCGAACCGGTTGCGGGCGGGGGCGGTGAAGTCGAGCGCGGCGAAGTCGACGCCCAGCACCTTGTCGCGGAAGCCGAGGCTGATCCGCCGGACCTCGTCCGCGGGCCCGCCGAGCGGCCGGTGGCCCACGCTCACCGACGTGAGGACGACCGGAGGCGGGGCGGATGTCCGGCGCAGCCGCTCGGGGAGGAAGGCGTTGAAGCCGAAGAGGCCGCCGAAGAACAGCTCTCCCGTCGGGCTCTGGTAGAAGGCGCCGAAGTTGAACTCGCTCGCCTGCAGGCCGTCGCTCACGCCGTAGGTCGTGAACTGGCCGGAGCGCGGGTCGAAGCAGGAGAGCCCGTTGTTGGTGCTGAGCCAGAGCCGTCCGCTGCTGTCGCTGCGCACGCCGTAGACGACGTCGCTGCTGAGGCCGTTGCGGGTGGTGAAGGTCTCGAAGGAGCGCCCGTCCGCGAGGAGGTGGCCGAGACCGTCGTGCGTCCCCACCCAGAGGCTGCCCGCCGCGTCCACGAAGAGCGCGTGGACGGCTTCCGAGGGAAGGCTGCGCGCGTCCTCGGGCCGGTGCTCGAAGCGCTGGAAGCGCCCCGACCGCGGGTCGAGGAGGTTCAGCCCCTTCTCCATCGTGCCCACCCAGAGCCGGCCGTCGGGCGCCTCGGTGATGCTCGACACGCGGTCTCCGCTGAGGCTCGAGGGATTCGCGGGATCGTGGCGGAAGTGTGTGAACGTCTCCGTCTCGGGGTCGAAGCGCTCCAGCCCGCCGCCGTACGTCCCGAGCCAGAGCCGGCCTTCGCGGTCGTCCAGGATGGCGGTGACGCCGTTCGCGGACAGTCCCTCGGGGTGACGGGGGCTGCTCCGGTAGTGCTGGAGCTCGCCCGTGCCCGCGCGCAGCCGGCTGAACCCCGCGTCGAGCGTGCCGATCCACAGGTCCCCTCGGTGGTCGCGGCGCAGCGCCATCACGTGGTCGCTGCTCAGCCCCCGCGGGCGCGCGGGATCGTGACGGTAGGCGGTCATCTGGCCGGTGGTGCGGTCCATGACGTAGAGGCCGGCGTCGTAGGTGCCGATCCAGAGACGCCCCGCGCGGTCTTCCGAGAAGGCGGTGACGTGCCCGCTGCCCAGCCCGCCCGCGTCGTCGGGATCGGGCGCGGTGTGGCCGAACTGCCAGCTCAGCGGATTCCACTTGTGGACGCCGCCGAGCCGGGTTCCCACCCAGACGACGCCTCCCCGATCCTGGGCGAGGGCGAGGATGTGATCGTCGGCGAGGCTCGACGGAATGCGCGGGTCGTGGCGGTAGTGGGCGAACGTCCGACGATGGGGCTCGAAGAGATCGAGGCCCTCGCTCGTTCCCACCCAGAGCCGTCCGTCGCCGTCCTGCAGGATCGCCCGCACCTGGTCGTGGGCGAGGCTGTCCGGCCGCTTCGGGTCGTGGCGGAAGCGCTCGACTCCGCCCGTGGCGACATCGAGCCGGGCGAGCCCGCCGCCCGATGTGCCCACCCAGAGCGCGCCCGTGTCGTCCTCGCGCAGCACGCGGACCCTGCCGTCGCCGGGGCTCGCGGGCGAGGCGGAGAAGCCAGTGACATGCGTGAAGGTCCGGTGGCCGGGCTCGAGGCAGTCGAGTCCTCTCTCGGTGCCCACCCAGAGCCGATCCTTTCCGTCCACGTGCAGGGCGTAGACCCGGTCGTCGGCGAGGCTGCCCGGCTCGCCGTCGTCGTGGGTGAAGCGGGTCATCGCGCCCGTCGCCACGTCCAGGCGCAGGAGCCCCTCGTCCCGCGTCCCGACCCAGAGCGCGTTCTGCCGAGGGGCGAAGCGGAGGACGCGGATGTGCTTGCCCGCCAGCTCCCCCTGCCGCGCGAAGCGATCCGTCGTCCGCTCCCACCGCGCGAGCCCCGCCGCGGTGGCGACCCAGAGGTTGCCGCTGCCGTCCTCCTCGACGTCCCACACGAAGCTGCTGGGTAGCGACCCCGCGTTGCCGGGGTCGCGCTTGTACACCTTGAACGACAGACCGTCGTAGCGGTTGAGCCCCTCCTCCGTGGCGAGCCACACGTACCCGCGCGAGTCCTGGAGCACGTCCTGGACAGTCGCCTGGGACAGCCCCTCCTCGAGCGACAGGTGGTCGAAGCGGATCGGACGGACGGGCGCCGCCGCCGCGGGCGCGGCGAGAAGGAGCGCGCTCAGGACGAGCGCCTTCGCCGAGCGGCCGCGACCTTCGTCGGGCTTCATCGTGTCGAGTCTCCATCGGGCGAGATCGGGTGGAGGCCGCGTCGAAGGATGAGGGCGAACGCGTCCGGAGGGACGGCCGGCGAGAAGAGGTACCCCTGGTACTCGTCGCAGCCGTGGCGGAGGAGGAACTCCATCTGGCCGCGGTCCTCGACGCCCTCCGCGACCACGCGCAGGCCGAGCTGGCGGGCCATGGCGATGGTCGCGCTCGTGATCGCGGCGTCCTCCGGCGAGTTGGAGACCCCGCGCACGAAGGACTGGTCGATCTTCAGGACGTCGATCGGGAACTGCTTGAGGTAGGCGACCGCGCAGTTGCCGGTGCCGAAGTCGTCGATGGCGAGGCGCACGCCGAGCCCGCGGATCGCCCGGAGCTGGCGGAGGATCTCGGGATCGCTGCGCAACACGCCGCGCTCGCTGAGCTCGAGCTCGAGCATGCCGGCGTCGATCCCGCTCTCCCGCAGGACCTCGCGAACCACGAGAGCGAGGTCGCCGCGCACGAGCTGGCAGAGCGAGACGTTCACGGCGACGCCGATCAGGGGAAGCCCCTGGTCGCGCCAGGCGCGGGCCTGCACCGCCGCGCGGCGCAGCACCCAGCTCCCGATCGACATCATGAGCCCCGCTTCCTCGGCGAGGGGGACGAACTCCGAAGGGGCGACGCACCCGAGCTCGGCGGACTCCCAGCGCAGGAGCGCCTCCGCGGCGAAGACGCGGCCCTCCCGTCCTTCGACGAGGGGCTGGTAGTGGAGCTGGATCTCCCCCTTGGCCAGGGCCTGGGGCAGCAGGCGGATGATGGCGCGGCTGCGCTCGGTGACGCGCCGCGACGACTGGCCGTAGAAGCGGACGCCGCCGCCGTTGGCCACCGCCTCTACTGCCGCGAGCTCGGCCTTCTGCAGCATCGTCTCCGCGGTGAGCCCGTCCGCGGGAGCGAGGGCCACCCCCGCGCTGGTGGAGAGGACGATCTCCTCGTCGCCGGCGAAGTACCGGCCGGAGAGGCGGTCCACGAGCAGGGAGACCGTGGAGTTCAGCTCCTGCCATCCGGGCAGTCCGGTGAGCATGGCCGCGAACTGTCCGCCGCCGGTGCGGGCCGCCATCGACATGGACGGGCCGACCGAGGCGCGCACGACCTCCTCCGACCGCAGCGCGGTGCTCAGCCGCTGGGCCACCTGCTGGAGGACGGAGTTCGCGCGCGCGCGGCCCAGCCGGTTGTTGATGAGGACGAGGTTCTCGACGTCGAAGAGGGCGAGCGCGACCTGGCTCCCCTCCATGGCACCCACGAGCGCTCTCTCCAGCGCCCGCTCGAGGTGCTCCCCGTTGGGCAGGCCGGTCAGCGCGTCGCGCGTGCC
>JBKPBQ010000212.1:0-7884 GCA_046726955.1 Acidobacteriota bacterium | reverse complement strand
CTGGGCCGCTATGCTTACGCCCGAGCCCGCTCCTCCCACGGCGCCCGCGTTGATCCAGTGCGCGGAGTCGATGATCGGGACGACCGTCCCGAACTCGTTGATCGTGGCGATGCGCCGGCCCTGGGCGTCGACCGTGAACGCGGGAGCGAAGCGGCCGCCCGTGAAGTCCTTCTCGGACGAGAGCGAACGCTCGGCCATGTCGAGGGGGATGAACTCGTGGAAGCGGCCGAAGTTGTAGTACAGCTTCGTTTTGCCCTGACCCGACGGGTCGATCGTCACGCCGAGGCGCGGCGACCACTGGCCGGTAAAGCTGTAGGCCACGCGGCCCTGGGAGCCGGGATTCCCCTCGAGCCGCTCCTGCTCGCCCCGGATGCCGAGCAGCCACGTGAGGTGCTTGCCCATGCGCCAGGTGTCCTGGGCGTAGTAGGCGCTGTACTTGTTGAACGTGTCGAAGGACGGCGTGCCGAACTCTCCGCGGTCCTGGCGGAGGTACACGGGCACGAGCAGGCCGCCCCGGCTCACGAGCGGGCAGAGTGTGCAGGAGGAGCTGGCGGGGCGCAGCGAGAAGGCTGCGTTCAGGCTCTGACCGGCGGCGGACCCGGGCGTCGTGTACGTGCCGTCCACGTTCGTCGCGGGCACCGTGAACTTCGGGCCGCTGCGGTCGCGCGTACCCGAGTACTCGCCGCGCTGGTACTGGAAGCCGATCCCGAAGGTGTGGTTGCCGCCGAGGTTGAACTGCTTCGTGGTGTCGATCGTGGCGCGGTAGGTCTTGCTGTCCGTGGGCTCGAAGAAGCCGAGGCCGACGGCGGTGAAGTTGCCGCGAGCGGGCTGCGTGCGGTCCACGATCTGGTTGAAGTCGGCGAAGCCGCCCTCGTCGAAGTGGTTCTTGCCCAGGCTGCCCGTGATGTTCAGCGACCATGTGTTGCTGAGGGCGCCGTTGTACTTCGCCGCGATGTTCGTGGTGCCGTAGTCGAGCTTGCTGTTGGCGGTCGTGTTGTCGATGGTGAGAGTGTAGACGGCGCTCGTGTCCGTGTGCGAGGGGTCGCCGCACACCGAGAAGTTCATCTGGTGGTTGGAGGCGAGGTTCCAGTCGAGCTTAGCCGCGTAGTTGTAGGTCGTGTACTTGCGGTCGAACTCGCCGAGGGCGGCGAGACCGGAGTTGCGCGCTCCCGTCACTGTCTGGGTCAGGTAGCTGGGGTTGAAGGAGCCGTAGAAGAACAGCTTGTCCTTGACCATCGGACCGCCGAGGTCGACGCCCACGTCGAAGTTCTGCTCGTGGCGCAGCTCGCCGACCTTGTTGATGCGCGTGTCATCCGGCTGCTTGCGCGTCGCCTCGAGGCCGCCGGGCTGGAAGAAGCCCGACACGGACCCCCGCCACTCGCGGCCGCCCGACTTGGTGATGATGTTGACGATCCCGCCCTGGGACTGGCCGTACTGGGGCTCGAAGCCGCCCGTCTTCACCTGGACTTCCTCGATGAAGGCCGTGTTGATGCCCACGCCCAGCGTCCCATAGACGCGGGAGAAGACCCCCAGGCCGCCGAACGCGGAGTCCGTGATGTTGACGCCGTCGGCGATGTACGAGTTGTCCAGCGCAGAGCCGCCGGAGATGGACGGATTCGCCTTCCCGCCCGCCTGGCTCTCCGTCACGCCGGGGGCGAGGTAGAAGAGGTTGTCGACCCGCCGCTGAACGGGCAGGTTCTCGAAGACCTGGGAGTTGAGGTTCGAGCCGATCGCCGTGCTCGCGGTGTCCACCTCGATCGCTCCGCCCACGACCTCGATCGTCTCCGAAATGTCACCCGTGGTGAGGGTGAGCTTCACGGAGGTGTCCTTCCCGACGTAGACGGTCACGTTGCTGATCGTGGCCGTCTTGAAGCCGGTCAGCGACGCCTTCACCGAGTACTTTCCGGGGATCAGGTTGCCCACGTTGTAGTTGCCCCTGGAGTCGGTGACGACGACGCGGTCGCCGGTGGGGCCCGAGACCGTGACGGTCGCGCCGGGGACGATCGCACCCGTCGAGTCCACGACCGATCCGGTGATCTCTCCCTTCGTCGTCAGGTCCTGGGCCATCGAGGACGGCGCCACGAGGGCCAGCCCGGACAGCAGGACGAGCAAACAAATCAGTTTGTGCTTCATCAGCCTTATTGCTCCTTGAAGCGGGCCTCTAGGACCCATGGCCGGAACTCGCACGATCAGCCCGGGCAAGGAAGCCGAACTGCCAGAACCCGACGAGTCGCGACCGCGTTGCTGTTGACGTGTCCGTTCCTTCAGCAAGGATCGCGCCCAGCGCGGTCTGCACAGTAAGCCAATATATTTCAGTTACTTAGTAGGGATGTCCCGCGGCTAGACCCCGCCCCTGATTCAACCTGATGGATGTAAACGCACTCTGTCCAACGCATTGAGCTATCCAAGATTCTGATTAATGGCGGTTTGCGCCGAGCCGCCTGCCAATCCATACTTCTGGATCAAGGGCGCCGTTGCGAGCAGTAGTCAGCGCCTTCGGCCACATCTCGCCAGTCACGAGTTGCCCGAGAGGCGATAGCCGGCGTTTTCCTTCGAACACGTCCGTAGACGTTCAAATTTCATGAGCTATCTTGCTAGAACAAATGAGTATTACACCACACGTTCAATTTTATGATCTTATTGCTCCAATTCCTTGTCGCAAGATCCACACGATTGGTCAACGAGTCGTCCACGGACTTCCGGAACCGACAGCTCGCGGAAGCCGAGCCCGCCTACAAGCAGGCCGTCGTCACGGACCCCAGGCTCGGCCCCGCCTACAGCAAATCTCGCCGTGATCTACACGATGCAGAGCCGCTATACGGACGCGAAGGACGCGGTGAAGCGCGCGGAGAAGGCGGGCTTCGAGATCAACCCCGCGCTCAAGAAGGAGATCGAGCAGCGCGAGAAGGCCGCGACGAAGTAGCATCCGCCCGGGACCGGGTCGGTCAGAGCCAGCCGCCGCGGAATCCCGCCCGCCGCAGCCCGTTGACGATGGCGGGGCACCGGCGCGTGATGTTCCAGAGCAGGCCCGTCCTGTAGTTCTCGATCATCAAGACGACCGGGCCCTGATCGATCCCGAAGTGCCAGGGCGTGATCCACCAGCCCGTCGGGCTGTCCTCGACCGCGAACGATCGGTTGAAGGACGGCCTGAAGCCGTACTTTCCCGTCATCCCGAGCTGCAGGGACGCGCACTTCCGCACGGTGGGGATGACGATCTCGGGCGCGAACGGCAGCGAGGCGACGACGACCCAGGGCGCGATCGTGCCGTCGTCGGGGCCGAACGGTGCCCCGCGCGCGATGTAGTCGAAGAAGTCGCGCTCGATGCCGTTCACCTCCCGCTTCAGCCAGCCGGGCCCATCGCAGGCCGTGAAGCCCCAGCTGTGCGCGTCGTAGCCGACGAAGTCCATGGGATTCCGGATCGCGTACTCCTGCTGGACGAACGTCGCGTGCCGGCTGTTCTCGAAGTAGTCGGAGCCGCGCTCCCGCATGAAGTCGTCGCGGATCTCGCGGAAGTCGATCCACAGGTGCGAGAGCTGGTGCGTGAAGAGGGGACCGGAGTAGAGCAGCTCGCGGCCGTAGATCTCCTTCCACTGGTATGTCGCGCAATAGGCGCGATAGCTCTCCGGCGGCAGCGGATGCGTGGGCGAGCCGAGACCGAGGATGTAGAGGAGCAGCCCCTCGTCGTAACCCTCCCAGCGATACGGGAGGAACGACGTCTCCGGCCGCCAGCCGTGGGTCAGCGTGGCGCCCCCGTCTCGCGCCCAGTTCCAGTCGGCGCGCCGGTACAGCTCGTCGGCCATTCTCCGGATCTCCACCTCCTCGGGCGTGTCTCGGTCGAAATAGGCGGCGACGGTCAACGCACCCGCGAAGAGGAATGCCGAGTCGACGGTGGACAGCTCGCATTGCCAGACCCGGCGGCCGGTCTCGATGTCCAGGAAGTGGTAGAAGAAGCCCTTGTATCCGGAAGCGTCCGGCTCCGGACCCTGGGGCAGCTCGAGCAGGAAGCGCAACCGCTTCCGGGCGCTCTTGGCGGCGAAGTCGCGGAAGAGGACGCCGCGCTCGACGACCACGGGAAGCGTCGCGAGTGCCATGCCGCAGGCCGCGATGCTCGACGGCGCCTTCGGGTCGGTCTTGTCGCGGACGAGCCCGTTGTCGGGGTTGGTCTCGTGCAGGTAGTAGAGGACCGTCGAGAGCCCCAGCAGGCCGAAGTCCCGGTCGCTGAGCGGGCGAGCGAGATCGTCGTCGTCGTCGGGACTTTCGGCCATGGCCTCGGACCTTTCGGTCAGCCCGATTCTACGAGCCTCTAGCGTCGATCTCCGAGCATCCGTCGGGCCAGGGCTCTGGCCCGGAGGATCGGACCCATCCCGGCGCTGCCGGCTCCTACGATCGCCGTCCGCGATGGTGCTAGCATGCAAGAGACAGTGGTGGAGCAGCGCATGTCGTCGGCCATGCGACCGGCCGCGAGCGAGGCAGACCTCCTTCGCATGCCGAGGGACGGCCGCAAGTACGAGCTCGTCGACGGGAGGATCCGCGTGAGCCCGGCGGGGACGCGCCACGGAAGGGTGTGCATCAAGCTCTCCGCGCGCCTCGAGTCGTTCGTCGAGTCACACCGGCTCGGGCACGTCTTCGACTCGAGCACCGGATTCCGCCTTCCCGGAAAGAACGTTCGGTCTCCCGACGTGAGCTTCGTCGCGCTGCGACGGTTTCCGGACGAGCGGGCGCTCCCCGAGGGATTCGCTGATCTCGCGCCTGATGTTGCGGTCGAGGTCCTGTCGCCCGCCGACGGCTCGCGCGAAATTCTGGACAAGGTGGGTGAATACCTTCAGGCCGGCGTGCGGCTGGTGCTCGCGGTGGATCCCAAGCACGAGAGGGTGAGCGCCTACCGAAGCTTGACCGACGTGGTCGGCTTCGGACCCGACGACGTCATCGACGTCGGAGACGCGGTGCCGGGCTTCCGGTTCAAGCTGCGCGAGATCCTCGCCTAGCGACCGAGGCTATTGGCCTCCGGCCTCGAGCAGGCGGCGGGCGTCCGCGGTCTATCAATCCTGCGGCCGCGCGGAGCAGCGCGGGGCCTGGACAAATGCATGCACATGCATGAGAATCGGATCGTGCGCACCACGATCGAGATGAGCGACGAGCATCGGGCGGCGTTGCTAGAGATGGCCGCCCGGCGGGGACTCAAGGGCTTTTCCTCCCTGGTCGGCGACGCGATCGAGTCCTACTTGAAGGCGGATGCGGCGCGAGCGGCACGACGGAGGAGCGTCCGGGCCCTCAAGGGGATCCTGTCCAGGGCGGAGGGCGACCGGCTGCGTCGGGAGGCTGATTCCCTGCGGCGATCCTGGCGTTGATCGTCGCCGATACGGACGTCCTGATCGACTTCCTCTCCGGCCACGAGCCCATGGCCTCGTTCGTGGCCTCCGCCGTCGCCGCCGACGAGAAGCTGGCGACTACCGTGATCTCCCGCTTCGAGCTGCTCGCAGGCGTGCGGAACGCCCGTCAGGAGCGGGCCATCCGGGAGCTGGTCGACGCGCTACAGACGCTCGTTCTGGACGCGAGAGCGGCCGATCTTGCTGCGCAGGTGCGCCGCGACCTCGAAGCGACGGGCGCCTCGATCGGCATGGCGGACAGCCTGATCGCGGGGATCACCCTCGCGCACGGCGGGCGTCTCCTCACCCGGAACCGCCGTCACTTCCAGCGCGTGGAAGGCCTCGGGTTGGTCGCGATTCCGAAGCGCTAGAGATCCCGCCTCGAGAAGGTCTCGAGACGGACGTACCGCCTAGAATGCGATTCGTGCCCTCTCCCCGCCGACGAATCGCGGTCGTGCTGCTCGCGGCGGCCGTCGGCGGCTGCGCGCGGACGTCCGACCGGCTTCACTTCCCGGGCGCTCCCGTGGTCGTCGTCTCGATCGACACCCTGCGCGCGGACCACCTGCCCGCCTACGGCTACGCCAAGGTCGAGACGCCGAACCTCGATCGGTTTCGGAAGGACGCGATCCTCTTCGAGCGGGCGTACACGCACGCCCCCCTGACCCTGCCCGCGCACGTGTCGCTGCTGACGGGCCTTCTCCCGTTCGAGCACGGTGTGAGGGACAACCTCGGCTACCGTCTCGATGCCAAGGCCCATCCCACGCTCGCAACGCTCCTGAAGGCGAAGGGCTATGCGACCGGAGCCGCGGTGTCCGCCTACGTCCTGCGCGGGCAGAGCGGCCTCGCCTCGGGCTTCGACTCCTACGACGACCAGATCGTCTCGCCCGGCGGCAGCGACGCTCTCGGCCGCGTGCAGCGGGCGGGGAGCGCGACCGCGGCGATCGCGGTCCGCTGGCTCGAGGCGCAGAAGGGAAAGCCGGTCTTCCTCTTTTTCCACGTGTACGAGCCCCACGCTCCCTACGATCCGCCCGAGCCCTTCAAGAGCCGCTATCCCCTCGCCTACGACGGCGAGATCGCCGCCGCGGATGCCGCCGTGGGCACGGTCCTCGAGGCGCTGCGGAGGACCGGCGTCTACGACCGGGCCGTCGTCATCGTGCTCTCCGATCACGGCGAGGGCCTGGGAGAGCACGGCGAGGACGAGCACGGCATCCTTCTCTACAGGTGGGCGGTCCAGGTGCCGCTCCTGCTCAAGCTGCCGGGAGCCGCGCGCGCGGGGACCGCGGTGGCGGCGCCGGTCGCGCTCGTGGACGTGCTGCCGACGCTGGGCGCGCTCCTCGACCTTCCGCTCCCCAGGGGACTCCGCGGCCGCTCCCTCCTCGACGAGACGAGCGCTCCGCGGCAGATTTACGCGGAGACGGCCTACCCGCGCATCCACCTCGGCTGGAGCGAGCTGCGCTCGCTCGTGGACGAGCGTTGGCACTACGTCGAGGGCGCGAAGCGCGAGCTGTACGATCTCGCGGCGGACTCGGGCGAGCGGCACGACGCGCTGGCCGCGCAGGGAGAGGTCGCGCGGTCGCGCGCGAAGGAGCTCGCCGAGCTGCCCTCGGCGCTCGCCCCGCCGTCCGACGTCTCGCGCGACGAGCTCGAGAAGCTCGCCGCCCTCGGCTACCTCGGGGGCGCCGTGAGCACGACGGGCCCGCTTCCCGACCCCCGCGAGCGCATCCACGTGTTGCAGGACGTCAAGACCGCCTTCCGCCTCGCCGCCAGCGGACGAGACGACGAGGCGGTCGTCGCGTTCCGGAAGGTGCTCGAAGACAACCCGCTCCTCTTCGACGCTCGCTACGAGCTCGCGCAGACGTTGATGCGTCTCGGCCGCTCGGCCGAGGCCTACGACGCCTACAAGGCGGCGCTCGGCGCGGCGCCGTCGCTCGCGGGACCCGTCGCCCTCGATCTGGGAAGGGTGTGCCTGGACCTGGGGCGTCTCGACGAGGCGGAGGCGAACAGCCGCATCGCGGAGCGCGCGAACCCCGCGAAGGCGCGCGAGCTGCGGGCGCGGATCGCCCTCGCCCGCGACGATCTCGACGGCGCGGAGCGCACGGCGGTGGAAGCGACCGGCGACGCTGCCGCCGAGCTCGGGGCGGCGGTCGTGCGGGCCGAGGTTCGGATCCGCCGGCAGGCGTTCGAAGACGCCATCCGCGTGGTGGACGAGACGCTCGCGAAGGCCTCCGCTCAGGGGCTCGCCCTCGTGCCCGACCTCCACTTCCTCAAGGGCGACGCGCTCGCTCGCCTCGGGCGCTACGAGGCGGCGGAAGCCGAGTTCCGCGAGGAAATCCGACTCTTTCCGAAGAACCTTCAGGCGTACACGCGCCTCGCCGTCGTCCTCGGGC
The DNA here is from genome assembly GCA_046726955.1 of Acidobacteriota bacterium. Classification (GTDB taxonomy): domain Bacteria; phylum Acidobacteriota; class Vicinamibacteria; order Fen-336; family Fen-336; genus CAVPGH01. The sequence goes on along the minus strand of JBKPBQ010000212.1, from coordinate 131 downwards.
TTCGGCACCGAACCGTCGCCGAGGTGGATCGGCTCCTCGAGCAGATGGTGACGGCCAGCCCGGGCAGGGCCAGCCTCGAGCTGGCGGCGAAGACGCTCGAGTCGATGGGTGACGCGAAGGGCGCTCGGAGC
>JBKPBQ010000211.1:0-5513 GCA_046726955.1 Acidobacteriota bacterium | reverse complement strand
ACGCAGGATGGCTCTCAAGCCCGCATCCAGTCCGGGCTGGAGAAGAGGTCGCAGGCCCAGGAAGTCCCTGGTCGTCACGTAATGCAACGTCCCCCGCAGAAACGTCGCCCGTACCACCTTCCGCCGAGACAGCAGGCCCGCGAGCTCCGCCCGCTCGAAGCCTTCGAGGCGGCTCCACAGGCCCACGAACGGCGGGCGGGGGAACTGGGCCTGCATCGCGACGAGCCGCTCCATCGCCTTCTCGACCGGAAGGCGATGGCGCGCGAGCAGCATCTGGCGGGCGAGCGTCGCGCGGTTGATCTGACGGAGGGTCAGGGTCTCGGGCGTCATGCGCGATAATTCTCTTCCATGAGCAACCTCGCCGCGACGGCCGGAGCCACCGCCTGCGTGAGCGAGCCGACACCGACGCCGGTCCTCGAGGCCATTCCCGGTCGCCTGACCGACGTCGGCGGTCTGCCCATCCGCCGTCTCCTGCCTCGCCGCCAGCGACGGCTCGTGGGCGCCTGGTGCTTCCTCGACTCGTACGGTCCGCTCACGTTCTCGTCGGGCAAGCCCATGGACGTGGCCCCTCATCCCCACATCGGCCTCCAGACGGTCTCCTGGCTGCTCGACGGCGAGCTCGTCCACCACGACAGCCTCGGCCTCGAAGGAATGGCGGGTCCCGCTGTGCTGAACCTGATGACGGCGGGGAAGGGGATCGCCCACGCCGAAGAGACGCCGGCGGAAAACGACGGGCGATTGCGCGGGGTGCAGCTCTGGGTCGCGCTTCCGGATGCCGCGCGAGAAACGGGACCCGCGTTCGAGCAGCACCGCGCGCTGCCCACGGCTGAGCTCGAAGGCGGAACGGCCCGCGCGATCCTGGGACAGGTCGCCGGCGTGCGCTCGCCGGCGACCGTGTTCTCACCGATCGTCGCCGCCGAGGTCGCGGGGCGCGGGCCAGGAAGGTTGACGATCCCCCTCGAGCGCGACTTCGAGCACGCTCTCGTGCCCCTGGAGGGCGCCGGCCGGATGGAGGGACAGGCTCTCGCGGTCGACACGCTCTACTACCTGGGATGCGGCCGGCGCGAGATCGCGATCGAAGCGGACGACGCGATCCGAGCGCTCCTCCTGGGCGGCGCCCCGTTCGGTGAGGACGTCCTCATGTGGTGGAACTTCGTGGCCCGCACGACGGAGGAGATCGTGGCCGCCCGCGAGGATTGGGAGGCCGGACGCCGCTTCGGCGACGTCGCCGCTTATCGCGGAGAGCGTCTTCCCGCGCCGCCCTTCGTGGCCCGGCCCGTCCCGCGCCGCTGAGGCTCCGTCAGGGCCGCGAGATCAGGGCCTGGATCTCCGCGTAGGGCTTGGCCCCCTCCACGAACACGTCCGACGAGCCGTCGCGGAGGAATGCAGCAGCAACCGTGGCGATCCTGCCGTAGACGACCTCCGCGACATCCGAGCCCGCGCTCAGCCGCCGCACGCCGAGCGCGGCAAGCTCCCTGGCCGGGGGAAGCCCGGGACGGCAGAGGATGTTGAGGGGAAGCCCCACGCCCGCGGCGACGGTCTTGATCTCCGCGACGTCCGAGATGCCGGGAACGAAGATGCCGCTCGCCCCCGCCGCGCGGTAGCGCGCGGCCCGCGCGAGCGTCTCCTCGACGCGCCGCTCCGCCGGGACGAGGGCGCGGAGGTAGACGTCGGCGCGAGCGTTGACGTAGAGGTCGACGCCCAGCCGCGCTGCCGCTCGCTTCGCCTGCTCCACCTTGGCGCAGAGCAGGTCGGGCGGGGAGGTCCCGTCCTCGAGGTTGATGCCGACCGCTCCCGCCTCGACGACACGCGCCACCGCGTCGCCCACGCTCGCGGGGTCGTCGGAGTAGCCGCCTTCGATGTCGACCGTGAGGGGAACGCGGATGACCCGCGCGATCTCCGCGACCGTCGCGGCGAGGACGGGCACGGGAAGAAGGTTGCCGTCCGCGTAGCCGTGCGACCAGGCCACGGCCGCGCTCGTCGTCGCGATGGCACGCGCACCGAGGCTCTCGATGAGACGAGCGGTGCCGGCGTCCCAGGCGTTGGCGAGGAGCAGGATCCCCTCGCGGTGGAGCGTGTGGAAGACGGGCGCCGTCTCGGGTCGGGCGGCCATAACCCGCAATCATAATCGAATCGGCGGCGAGGTTTTTTCACTTCGGGCGGCTGCGGCAAAGCAGCTGTCAAAAGAGTTGACGCGCGCATCGCCTGTGGTGAAACGTCGGAGTTCGGGGGTAACCTGGGGCCCGCCGGCCCGACGGAAGGAGCAACGGTGAGGCACGCGTCACTCGTCGCGGTGGGGATACTGGTCGCGGCCGCCGGGTGCCGCCGTCGCGAGCCCCCGGCCCCGCCGCCTCCAGAGGTCGAGACCACACCGGTCGTCCAGAAGGACGTGCCGGTGGTGAGCGAGTGGATCGCGACGCTCGACGGCTCCGTCAACGCCGCGATCCGCCCGAAGGTCGAGGGCTACCTCCTCCACCAGCTCTACAAGGAAGGCCAGTTCGTCCACGCCGGGGACCGGCTGTTCGAGATCGACCAGCGGCAGTTCCGCGCCGCGCTCCAGCAGGCCCAGGGTGCGCTCGGCCAGGCCGAGGCGCAGCTCTCGAAGACGAAGAAGGACGTCGAGCGCTTCACTCCCCTCGCCGCGGACCGCGCGATCAGCCAGCAAGAGCTCGACAACGCGCTCTCCGCGGACCGGGCGGCCGAGGCCGCGCACGCCGCCGCGGTCGCCGCCGTCGAGCAGACCCAGCTCAACCTCGGCTGGACCCACGTCACCTCGCCCATCGAGGGGATCGCGGGGATCGCGAAGTCGCAGGTGGGCGACCTCGTGAACACGCAAACGGTGATGACCACGGTCTCGACCGTGGATCCCATCCGCGTCAGCTTCGGGATCAGCGAGAAGGAGTACTTCCGCTTCGCCAAGCAGATCAACCGCCCAAACTACGCGACCACCCAGCAGGGCCCCTACCTCGACCTCGTCCTCGACGACGGCACTGTCTTCGCGCAGAAGGGCCGGGCCGTGCTCGTTGACCGCGAGGTCGATCCCGGCACGGGGACCATGACCATCCGCGGGTTCTTCCCGAACCCCAGCAACATCCTGCGGCCCGGCCAGTACGGCCGCGTGCGGGCGGCCCTCGACACGAAGGCGGGAGCGCTCCTCGTGCCCCAGCGCGCGGTGACGGAGGTGCAGGGCGCGTTCCGGGTGGCGGTGGTCGACGGTCAGGGCAAGGTGGACGTGCGAGCGGTGGAGCCCGCGGAACGGGTGGCCGGCCTCTGGGTCATGGACAAGGGCGTGAAGCCCGGCGAGCAGGTGGTGGTGAGCGGCTTGCAGTACGTCCGCCCGGGGATGACGGTGAAGGCGAAGCCCGTCCCGCCTCCCAGCGCCGAGCCGAGCCCGGGAGCGAGCACATCCCCGGTGCCGGCCCCGTCCTCGTCGCCGAGCGCCTCCCCGTCGCGCTGAGCCCCCGCCATGTCCCGCTTCTTCGTCGACCGGCCGATCGTCGCCATCGTGATCGCGGTGGTGACCGTGGTCCTCGGCCTCGTGTCGATGTTTGGCCTGCCCATCGCGCAGTTCCCCTCCATCATCCCGCCCCAGATCCAGATCCAGACCACGTACACGGGGGCGGACGCGGTGACGATCGAGCAGTCGGTGGCCACCCCCCTCGAGCAGCAGATGAACGGCGTGGACAAGATGCTCTACATGCTGTCCACGAACGCGAACGACGGGACGATGACTCTCACCGTCACGTTCGACGTGGAGAGCGACGTGAACATCGACCAGGTGAACGCGCAGAACCGCGTCGGCCAGGCCCAGCCCAACCTGCCCACCGACGTGAACCAGTTCGGCATCACCTACAGGAGCACCGTCGGCCTTCCCCTCGTCGTCTTCGCGCTCTACTCGCCGAACTCGACTTACGATGCGCTCTTCCTCGGCAACTACTGCCTCATCAACGTCAACGACGCGCTCTACCGCGTCCCCGGCGTGGGGCAGGTCATCAACTTCGGACTGTCCGAGTACTCGATGCGCATCTGGGTGAAGCCCGACAAGCTCGCGAAGCTCGGGCTCACCGTGCCCGACCTCGTCCGCGCGGTGCAGCAGCAGAGCACGGTGAACCCGTCGGGACGCGTGGGGGCGGAGCCCGCGCCGAAAGGGCAGGAGCTGACGTACACAGTGCGCGCCAAGGGGCGGCTCGCCACCGCGGAGGAGTTCGGGGAGGTGGTCGTCCGCACGAACCCCGAAGGCTCCGTCGTGCGCCTGCGCGACGTGGCCCGCATCGAGCTGGGAGCGCTCAGCTACAACCAGTCCGGACGGTTCGATGGCCGCCCCGCCGCGCTCGTGGCCGTCTTCCAGACCCCGGGAGCGAACGCCCTCACCGTGGCCAACGGCGTCAAGGCCCTGATGGAGGAGCTCAAGCAGCGCTTCCCGACGGACCTCGACTACGTGGTGGGGCTCGACACGAGCCTTCCCGTCACGGAAGGGATGAAGGAGATCGCCAACACGCTCTGGCAGGCGATGGTGCTGGTCATCCTCGTCGTCTTCATCTTCCTCCAGAACTGGCGGGCGACACTCATCCCCCTGATCGCGGTCCCGGTATCGCTCATCGGGACCTTCACCTTCTTCCCCTTCCTGGGCTTCTCCATCAACACCCTGTCGCTCTTCGGGCTCGTGCTCGCCATCGGCCTCGTGGTGGACGACGCGATCGTGGTGGTGGAGGCGGTCGAGCACCACATCGAGGAGGGGATGACCCCGCGCGACGCCACGCTCAAGGCGATGTCCGAGGTCTCGGGGCACGTCGTGGGTATCGCCCTCGTGCTCTCGTCCGTCTTCATCCCCATCGGCCTCATGAGCGGGATCCAGGGACGTCTCAACCGGCAGTTCGCGGTGACGATCGCGATCTCGGTGCTGATCTCCGCGTTCAACGCCCTCACGCTGTCGCCGGCGCTCTCCGCCCTCCTCCTGAAGCCGCGCCGGGAGACGAAGGGCCGGCTCGGCCGCTTCTTCGGCGGCTTCAATCGCGCGTTCGCGCGGGCCACCCACGGGTACGTGGACCTCTCGGGCCGCCTCATTCGCAAGACCGCGGTGGCCCTGCTGATCCTGGCGGGCTTCGCCGTCTTCGCCGCCGGCCTCGGCCGCCGCCTGCCGACGGGGTTCATCCCGGAGGAGGACCAGGGCTTCCTGTTGCTCAACGTGCAGCTCCCCGACGCCGCGTCCTTCCAGCGGACCGACGCGGTCACGCGGAAGATCGAGACGCTCCTGAAGTCCGTGCACGGCGTGAAGTTCGTCACCACCATCAACGGCTTCAGCCTCCTCACCCGCACCTCCGCCTCCTACACCGCGTTCTTCTTCGTGTCCCTCGATCCGTGGGACGAGCGGCGGGATCCCAGCCTGTCGTACAAGGGCGTGCTGGCCAGCATCAACCGGACCCTGCGCACCCAGGTACCGGAGGCGGTGTCGTTCGCGTTCGCTCCGCCCGCCATCCCGGGGATCGGGGCCGCCGGCGGCTTCTCCTTCTGGC
>JBKPBQ010000210.1:0-5007 GCA_046726955.1 Acidobacteriota bacterium | reverse complement strand
CGTGGTGTACGTCTCGAGAGGCCGGCCGTCGAGGGTCGCGGAGTACACGATCGTCTGGCCGTCGGGGGCGAAGCGGGCGGAGCGGACGTTCCCGCGGCGGAAGGTGAGACGCCGGTACGTCGGAGGATCGCTCGCCGCGTGCCGGAACGTTCCCGCCCAGAACGACCCGCCCGCAAGCGCGAGGAGCGCAAGCGCCGCGAGGGCAACGCGTCGAGCGCGGCTCCGCGGAGCGGGAGTCATGGGCGTCGCTCCGGACGTCTCGGACACGGTCTCCAGGTCGAACGCGACGTCGCGGGCCGACTGGAAGCGCTGCTCCGGCGCCTTCTCCAGGCAGTGCCGGACGATCCTCTCCAGCGCGGGCGGCAGCGTGCGACTCGTCGCGACGAGGTCCGGCGGGTCGTCCTTCAGGATGGCGTTCATCGTCTCCACCGCGGAGTTGCCCCGGAACGCGCGGCGGCCCGAGAGCATCTCGTAGAGGATCGTCCCGAAGGAGAAGATGTCGGAGCGGTGGTCGGCGGGCTGGCCGCGCACCTGTTCCGGGGACATGTAGCCGACCGTGCCCATGACCGTTCCGGGCGTCGTCATCGGGGTCACGGGCGGAGAGCCCGCGGTGCGCGTCTCGCTCTCCACGAGGGCGGGACCCGCCGAGAGCTTGGCGAGCCCGAAGTCGAGCACCTTCACGCGCCCGTCGCGGGTCACGAACAGGTTGTCGGGCTTGAGGTCGCGGTGGACGATGCCGCACTCGTGGGCGGCGGCGAGGCCGTGCGCGATCTGCACCGCGTAGGCGACGGCCTTCCGCACCGGGAGTGCTGCCCCCTGCAGCTGCTCGCGAAGCGTCTCGCCCTCGAGCAGCTCCGTGACCAGGTACGGCGCGCCGTCGTGCGTGCCGAGGTCGTCGACGGCGAGGACGTTCGGGTGGTTGAGCGCCCCCGCCGCTCGCGCCTCCTGCTCGAAGCGGCGGAGCCGGTCCGCGTCGGACGCGAAGCCCGGGGGCAGGACCTTGAGCGCGATGTCGCGGCCGAGGCGAGAGTCTCTGGCGCGGTAGACCTCGCCCATTCCCCCCGCCCCGAGGGCGGCCACGATCTCGTACGGTCCGAGGCGTTGGCCGGAAGCGAGGGGCATCCGGACTCAGTCGAGCATCCCGCCCGCCGTCGTCACCCGGACGTCTCTCATGCCCCGCTCCTCAGGTGAGGTCGAAGACGAGCACCTCGCTGTCCGTCGTCCCCTCGAGCTCGAGCTGCGGCTCATCCGTCACGGCCGCGCCGTCCCCGGCGGCGAGCGGCCGTCCGCCGAGCGACGCCTTGCCTCGCGCCACCTGCACCCAGGCGTGACGGTCTGGCGCGAGGTCGTGGACGCGCCGGTCGCCGGGCCCGAGAAGGGTAACGTAGAGCGAAGCGTCCTGCTGGATCTGAAGGCCGCCGTCCCCCGCGGCCGAGGCGAGGTTCACGAACCCGCGGCGCGCCGCCGCGCGGTCGAAGGCCTTCTGGCCGTACGTGGGGGCGAGGCCCCTGCGGTCGGGAACGATCCAGATCTGCAGGAAGTGCACGGGCTCGGTCTTGGACGCGTTCATCTCGCTGTGGGTGACGCCCGTGCCCGCGCGCATGAACTGGATCTCGCCGGGCCGGATCACGCCGCCGCCCCCGGAGCTGTCCTGGTGCTGCAGGCCGCCCTCGAGCACGTAGGACAGGATCTCCATGTCCTTGTGCCCGTGCCGGCCGAAGCCGCCGCCGGGGGCCACGAAGTCCTCGTTGATGACCCGGAGCGAGCGGAAGCCCATGTAGTCCGGGTCGTAGTAGTCGTTGAAGGAGAACGTGTGGTGGCTGTCGAGCCACGAGGTGCGCGTGCGGCCCCGCTCTCCGCCGGGCCGGACCTTGATCATGGAGCCTCCGTTAATTTCCCTCGAAACTCCAGACTAGCTCAGTCGGAAGCGCAGCGCACCGGTCGCCTCGTGAGCTACGATCGTCTGGCGATGGCCCATCTCGACCACTTCACCGTCCCCTGCCGATGAAGAAGCGACGACCGGCGAGACGCGCGGCGCCCGCGGGCCGAAAGCGCGGCCTCACGTGGGACGAGTTCTGCACCCGAGCGTCGACACTCTCCGGCATCGAGACGGGCACTTGCTTCGGCACGCCCGCCCTCTACGTCCGCAAGAAGTTCCTCTGCCGGCTGAAGGAGGACGGCGACAGCGTCGCGATCAAGCTGGACTTCGCGGACCGCGACGTTTTGCTCGAAGCGGAGCCCCGGACGTTCTACCTGACGGACCACTACCGACCCTACCCCATGGTGCTCATGCGGCTCGGGCGTGTGCGGCCGGGCATGGCCCTGGAGCTGCTGGAGCAGGCCTGGCGGCGCGCGGCGCCGAAGAGCCTGGTGCGGGCCGCGAAGCGATGAAGCGGACCGCGGGCGGCGGGATTATGCTCTCGGGCGCGGGAGGCTCGGCCTCGTGACCGACAAGAAGTCGCTGGGCATCGACGCCACGAACCAGGCGTACACGCGCTACGACCAGGTGGAGAAGAAGCAGGAGTACCACCTGGCCGAAGGCCGGCACGGCGAGGCGTTCGACGAGGACTACCGCATCCGCACCTGCGACCTGGGCCGGTTCCTCCACGGCGGCGAGAGCGACCGCGCCGACTTCGCGCGCGACCTGGGCACGGCCCTGCGGGAGATCGGCTTCGCCATCCTCGAGGGGCACGGGATCGACACGCGGCTCTACGAGGAGGCCGAAGCGCGCGTCGCCGAGCTCTTCACAGAGGTCCCGCTCGCGGAGAAGCTCCGCTTCCGGGCGCAGAGGCACGGCTCCGTCAACCAAGGCTACTTCCCGATCAAGGAGACGAGCGACATCCACCCCGACCTGGTCGAGGGCTGGGTCTTCTGCCGCCGGGCCTTCGGCCTCGACGGCGATCCGACGTTCGACGCGAGCCGATACTGGCCGCGGCCCGAGACGGAGCGCTTCTTCCGCCGGCTCGTCCGCGACCAGGAGGCGCTCATCCTCCCCGTGATGCAGAGCCTGCTGCGTCACCTCGGGGCCGATCCGCACCTCTACGACCGGGCGCTCGCCGCCACCAACTTCGGCTTCCGCCTCAACTACTATCCGCCGCTCGCCGCGGAGGACGAGAGCGCGGGCGGAGGCCGGATGCTCGGCCACGAGGACGTGGACCTCTTCACGTTCCTGCCCGCGCCTCGCGTCGAAGGCCTGCAGGTCCTCAACCGCGCGAACATGAAGTGGATCCGCCTCCAGGCCGCGCCGGGCACGATCATCCTCAACACCGGCGACTACGTGCAGCGGATCAGCAACGACCTCCTGCCGTCCACGACCCACCGCGTGAGCCTGCCCCGGGATCCGGCGCTCCGGCGCGCTCCCCGCGTCTCCTTCCCGATGGCCGTCTACCTCTGGGAGGACCAGGTGTTGGAGGTCCTCCCCGGGCTCGGCGCGCCGAAGTACGAGCCGATCAAGGCCGTCCACTTCCACACGCGGATCACGAGCAAGTACTACGGCGACGACTACGCGGTCACGGAATGAGGTGGCGCCGCCACTACGACCCGGGAGTTCCGCACTCGCTCGCTCCGTACCCGGAGAAGACGCTCCTCGACTTCTTCGCCGAGACGGTCCGCGAGCAACCCTCCCACCCCATCGTCTACTTCAAGGGCCAACCCCTCGCCGCTCACGCCCTCGACCGCCTGTCCGACGCGTTCGCCGCCGCGCTGGTGGACGGCGGGGTGACCAGGGGCGATCGCGTCGGTCTCCTTCTCCCCAACTGCCCGCAGTTCCTGATCGCCGAGCTCGGGGCCTGGAAGGCGGGGGCGACCGTCGTCCCGTTGAACCCCATCTACACCGACGACGAGCTCGCGCGTCCCCTCGTCGCGAGCCAGGTGACGACCGTCGTCGTCCTCACGCCTTTCTACGCGCGTCTCAAGCGGATCCAGGGAGGCACCGCCGTCCGCGGCGTGATCGCCACCCGCATCAAGGAGTACCTGCCGGCTCCTCTGCGCCTGCTCTTCACGCTCCTCAAGGAGGGAAAGGAGGGCCATCGAGTACGGCTCGAGACGGGCGACGTGTGGCTCCAGGACCTCCTCGCCGCGCACGCGCGCGCCCCGCGCCCTCCCGTCGACGTGAAGCCCGACGACACCGCGTTCATCCTGCTGAGCGGAGGGACGACGGGCACGCCGAAAGGCGTCGTCGTGCCCCACCGCTCGCTCGTCGTCACCGCCCTGCAGAGCCGCGCCTGGTACGGCGAGCACCTCGCGGACGGGCGGGATCGAATCCTCCTGCCGATCCCGCTCTTCCACGTCTACGGGTGCGTGGCCGTCCAGGGCATCGCGTTCCTCGCCCGCCTTCCCGTGATCCTCATCCCCAACCCCCGGGACCTCGACGACGTGGTCGCCACCATCCGCCGCCTGCGCCCGGCCTTCTTCGTCGGCGTCCCCACGCTCTACAACGCGCTCCTCGCCCGCGAGGACGTCCGCGCGGGGCGCGCCGACTTCCGCTCGATGAAGACTTGCGTCTCCGGGGCCGCGCCCCTCCTCGCGGAGACGCGCCGGCGCTTCGAGTCGCTGACCGGCGGGCGGCTCATCGAGGGCTACTCGATGACCGAGGCGATCGTGGCGAGCACCGCGGAGCCGATCCAGGGAAAGAGCAAGCCCGGGTCGGTGGGCATCCCCTGGCCGGACGTGGAGGTGAAGATCGTGGACGCGGGGGACGGCGTGCGCGAGCTGCCCGACGGCGAGGTGGGAGAGATCGTGATCCGCGGCCCGCAGGTCATGCCCGGCTACTGGAACGCGCCCGAGGAGACGGCGGCCGCGCTGCGCGATCGCGGCGATGGCGGCGGCCGCTGGCTCATGAGCGGCGATCTCGGCTACATGGACGCGGACGGGTTCCTCTTCGTGGTCGACCGCAAGAAGGAGCTGATCAAGACGAGCGGCCTGCAGGTGTGGCCCCGCGAGATCGAGGAGGCGCTCGCCCAGCACCCGGCCGTCGCCGAGGTCGGCGTCGCCGGCGTGCCCGACCGC
>JBKPBQ010000209.1:0-7819 GCA_046726955.1 Acidobacteriota bacterium | reverse complement strand
GCTGAAGGCGCTCGAGAAGGCGGACGGCAACGTCTCGCGCGCGGCGCGCCTCCTCGGCCTCACCCGGAGGACCATGCAGTACCGCCTGGAGAAGTTCCAGGAGGAAGCGGGGGCGCGCGTTCCCGGTGGTCCCGCCGCCGGCGAGAAGGACTGACGGCGCCTAACGCGCCTCCTGCAACCGCACCGGGACCTTGAGCGTCTTCCCGTCCCGCCAGATGGAGAGGTTGACGGTGTCGCCGCCCTTGTAGTTCGCGAGCCGGGCCAGGAGGTCGTTCGTGTTGCGCACGGCCTTGCCGTCGATCTCCTGGATGACGTCGCCGGGCACGATGCGGTTGCCCGACTGCCGCGTCTCGCGGAGCCCCGCCGCGGCCGCGCCCGAGCCCGGCGTCACCGAGCGGACGAGGACTCCCTCGACGCCCAGCCGTCGCGTGACCACCGAGCTCAGGCGGTCGTCCATCTCCACCCCCAGCCGGGGACGGAGCACGCGGCCGTGCGCGACGAGCTGGGGCACGATGCGGTTCACCGTGTCCACCGGCACCGCGAAGCCGATGCCCGCGCTCGCCCCGGACGGGCTGTAGATCGCGGTGTTGACGCCGATGAGCCGTCCTCCGCTGTCGAGCAGCGGCCCCCCGGAGTTGCCGGGGTTGATGGCGGCGTCAGTCTGGATCGCGTCGTCGATGGCGGTCCCGGCGACGCTCTGGATCGTCCGGCCGAGCGCGCTCACGATCCCCGTGGTCAGCGTGTGGTCGAGGCCGAAGGGATTGCCGATGGCGTAGACCTTCTGGCCGACCTGGAGGTCGGCGCTGGTGCCGATCCGGAGGGGAACGAGCCGCTCGCCCTCCACGCGGATGCGCAGGACCGCGAGGTCGAGCTCCGGCGCGCCGCCCACGAGCGAGGCTTCGTACTCCTGCTCGCCGAGGGTGACCTTCGCGGCGTCCGCGTCCTGGACGACGTGGTAGTTCGTGACCACGTGGCCCTGCTCGTCCCAGACGAAGCCGGAGCCCGTGCCCTGCGGCACCTCGAAGACGTTGCGGGTCCAGAAGTCCACCCGCTGCACGCGCGTCGTGATGTAGGCGACGGAGACGGAGGCGGTCTGGAAGAGCTCGATCGTCTTGCGCTCCTCGGCGTCGAGGCCGGGGCGGACGGCGGCGGCGCGGGGCGCCGCGGGCTCCACGGGTGCCGACCCGCCGGGAGCGAGGGCCCGCTGCAGGCCGACTGCGATGAAGACACCGAGGACGACGCCGAAGAGGAGGCTCAGGAGGAAGAACACGCGCGGGCGGGAGAAGCTCATGCGTCGATACTAACTCCGGCCGATCCTGGCGACGGCCCCGATGCCGGCGGCGGACGCGGCCGGACCGGTCCCTTCGCAGAGCCGCGCTAGAATGTGCCGGGGAGCGGCGCCCGCCGGTCCCGCGGAATCATGGAGCAGAAGGGACTCGACTTCGGAGCGGCGTCGCCGCGGCTGCCGCGCCGCCGCGCGTGGACCGTCCGCGAGCTCACGGACCGGCTGCAGGGCATCGTCGAGACCGAGTTCGCCGACGTGTGGGTGGAAGGCGAGATCTCGAACCTCAAGATCGCGGGCTCCGGCCACTGGTACTTCTCGCTCAAGGACGAGCACGCCCAGGTACGGGCCGTGGTCTGGAAGATGGACGCGCGGCTCATCCGCTTCAAGCCCCAGGACGGCATGAAGGTCGTGGCCCGCGGCGCGATCCGCGTCTACCCGCCCCGCGGCGAGTACCAGATCTCGGTCCAGTTCCTCGAGCCGCTCGGGAAGGGCTCGCTGCAGCAGGCGTTCGAGGACCTGAAAGAGAAGCTCGGCAAGGAAGGGCTCTTCGAGGCGTCGCGCAAGCGCCCGCTGCCCATGCTCCCCCGCCGCATCGGCGTCGTGACCTCGCCCACCGGCGCCGTCTTCAAGGACGTGCTGCGCGTGCTCTCCTCGCGCTACGCGAACCTCGAGGTTCTTCTCTATCCGGCGCGCGTGCAGGGCAACGAGGCGGCGAGCGAGGTCGCGGACGGCATCCGGGCCCTGAACCGCCTGGGCGGCCTCGACGTGCTGATCGTGGCCCGTGGCGGCGGAAGCCTCGAGGACCTCTGGGCGTTCAACGACGAGATGGTGGCCAGGACACTCGCGGCCTCGAAGATCCCCACGATCTCCGCGGTGGGACACGAGACCGACTACACGATCGCGGACTTCGTGGCGGACCTGCGCGCCCCCACGCCCTCGGCGGCGGCGGAGCGCGTCGTCCAGGCGAAGACCGAGCTCCGCGCGAAGATCGAGTCGCTCGAGCGCCACGCCGAGGCCGCACTCCGCCTGCGGCTCACGCGCACGCGGGCGCGCGTCAACGCCGTGACCTCGCACCGCGTCTTCACCGCGGAGCGCGGCCGCATCCGCAACCACGCCCAGCGCGTGGACGACCTCGTCCGCCGCACGGAGACGGGCCTCCGCCGCGCGTTCGAGCGCGCGCGCGACCGGTACTCGCGACAGCGCGATCGGCTCGACGCCTTCCGCTGGGACCGCCAGGTGACGGCCCGACGCGACCGGCTGCACCGCCAGGGAGAGCGGCTCCACTCGGCCTTCGTGGCCCGCATCGGGACGGCTCGCTCGGCTCTCGGCCGGCTCGCGGGAAAGGTGGACAGCCTGTCTCCGCTAGCCGTCCTCGGGCGCGGCTACGCGCTCGTCTGGGACGCCGCCGGCCAAAGGCTCGTGCGCTCGGCCAACGAGGTCGCGGTGGGCGACGCCCTGCGCGTGCGCCTCCACGAAGGCACGCTCGCCGCCACCGTCACGGGGAAGGAGACCTCTTGACGACACCCGTCCCGACCTTCGAGCAGGCGCTGCAGCAGCTCGAGCAGATCGTCCAGAAGCTCGAGAAGGGCGAGCTCGCCCTCGAGGAGTCGCTGAAGCTCTACGAGGAGGGCGTCCGGCTCTCGCGCCTGTGCCACGGCAAGCTCGAGGAGGCCGAGGGCAAGATCGAGATGCTGATCAAGGACGCGCGGGGAGACGTGATGCTCGACGCCCAGGGCCGGCCGCGAACGAAGCCCGTGCCGCGTCCCGAAGATGACGACGCCTCGTCCTGAGGCGGCGTCGGCGTTCCCCACGGCCGCGGAGCAGGAGAGGCTCCGCGCGCTGGTGGACGAGGCGCTCGACGAGGCCCTGCCGCCGGACACCGCGTGGCCGGCCACCATCCACCGCGCCGTGCGCTACAGCCTCTTCGCGGGCGGCAAGCGCATCCGCCCCCTGCTCGTTCTCGCCGCCGGGCAAGCGGTGGGCGGCGCGCTCGCCGAGCTCATGCCGCTCGCCTGCGCGGTGGAGATGATCCACACCTACAGCCTCGTGCACGACGACCTGCCGGCCATGGACGACGACGACCTCCGCCGAGGCAAGCCGACCTCCCACAAGGTCTTCGGCGAGGCCATCGCCATCCTCGCCGGCGACGCGCTTCTCACCCGCGCCTTCCACCTGATGGCGGAAGTCCCGCCGTCGTGGGACGACGCGCGCGTGCGGCGGCGGATCCGCACGGCGGCCGTGCTCGGCGAGGCCTGCGGGACGACGGGCCTCATCGGCGGGCAAGTGATGGACCTCGAGTCCGAAGGGCGCACCATCGACGCGCCGTCGCTGGAGCGGCTGCACCGGGCGAAGACGGGCGCGCTCCTCGCCGCCTGTGTGCGCGGAGGGGCGATCCTGGGAGGGGCCAGCGAGGACGAGCTGAAGCAGCTTTCCCGCTACGCCGCTGCCGTCGGTCTCGCCTTCCAGGTCGTGGACGACGTGCTCGACGCGACCGAGGGTGCTCTGCAGCTCGGCAAGACCGCGGGCAAGGACGCGGCCGCGAGCAAGGCCACGTACGTGAGCGTCCACGGCCTCGACCGCGCGCGCTCCCTGGCCGCGGAGCTGCGCGCGGAAGCGCTCGACGCGCTCGTCCCTCTCGGCCCGCGGGCGGCGCTCCTCGCCGACCTCGCCCGCCTCGTGGTGGACCGACGGTCGTGAGCTCCGCCGGCCCGTGACGCGCCTCGACGTCTGGCTGGCCGAGCACGGCCTCGCGGAGTCGCGGGAGAAGGCGCAGGCCCTCGTGATGGCGGGGCGCGTGCGCGTGGACGGCGCCCCCGCCAGCAAGCCCGGAACACAGGTCAGAGCCTCCGCCTCCGTCGTCGTCGATCCCGGCCCTGCGCACGTGGGCCGCGGCGCGCTCAAGCTCGCCGGGGCGCTCGACGCTTTCGGCCTCGATCCCGAGGGGCGCGTGGCGGTGGACGTGGGCGCCTCCACCGGCGGCTTCACTGAGACGCTCCTCGACCGCGGCGCCGCTCGCGTCTACGCGGTGGACGTCGGGCGAGGGCAGCTCCACGAGAAGCTGCGCGCGGACCCGCGTGTGGTCGTCCGCGAGCGCACGAACGCGCGCGCCCTCGACACCGCGGTCGTGCCGGAGCCCTGCGAGCTCGCCGTGGTGGACGTGTCCTTCATCTCCGTGGCGAAGATCCTGCCCGCGCTCCTTGGTATCCTCTCGCTGGATGCGAACGTGGTCGTGCTCGTGAAGCCGCAGTTCGAGGTGGGACGGCGCGAGGTTGGCCGCGGGGGGATCGTCAAGGACCCCGGGCTGCACCGGCGCGCGCTCCGCGAGGCGGCGGAGAGAGCGGCGGCGCTCGGCTACGCGGTGCGCGGGGCCTGCGCCTCCCCGCTGACCGGGACCGAGGGCAACCGCGAGTTCTTCCTCCACCTCGTGGCGGGCAAGGGAACGGAGACAGCCGAGGAGCGGGACTTTCTGGTCGCACGCGCCGTCGACGGGCCCGAGGCGGGGGAAGAATGAAGACGATCGGCATACTCGCGCGGCCGAACCTGCTGGTGGCGGGGCCCGTCATCCGAGAGCTCGTGGTCTGGCTTCGGGCCCGCGGGCTCACCGCCTGCCTCGACGAAGCGACGGCCGCTCTCGGCGGCGAGGAGTCCCGGCGCGCCTGCCGGGTCGCCACCGACCGCGACGTGGCGGCGGGGGCGGACGCCCTCGTGGTGCTCGGCGGCGACGGCACGCTGCTCGCGGCGAGCCGCCTCCTCGACCGCTCCGTTCCCGTGCTCGGCGTGAACTTCGGCAGCCTCGGGTTCCTCACCGAGATCACGCCCCCGGAGCTGCTCACGACTCTCGAGGGTGTCGTGGCCGGTCGCTACGAGCGCGAGGAGCGGCGGCTCCTCCATGCGGTGGCGCGGCGGCGGGGGCACCGCGACGCCGAAGGCGAGGTCCTTAACGACGTGGTCATTACCAAGGCCGGCCCCTCGCGGATCATCGAGCTCGAGGTCTCCGTGGACGGCATCTTCGTCTCCGAGTTCCGGGCCGACGGTCTCATCGTGTCGTCCCCTACCGGCTCCACGGCTTACAACCTCGCCGCCGGCGGTCCCATCCTGCACCCGACGCTGCCCGCGATCGTGCTCACGCCCATCTGTCCGCACATGCTCTCCAACCGGCCGCTCGTGGTGGGCGACGGCTCCACGATCGAGGTCCGGCTCAAGGCCGCGCGGGACGTGGACGTCTACGCCGCTTTCGACGGCCAGCAGAGCTTCGCCCTCGTCGACGGCGACTCCGTGACCGTCACTGCGAGCGCGCACCGGCTGCACCTCGTGAAGGCTCCGGGCCGGGACTACTACGAGGTGCTCCGCACGAAGCTCAAGTGGGGAGAGAACGCCGTCGTCCGCGACGCGACCCCCACCTCCGCGCGCCCGCCCCCCAAGTAGGCGGGCGCGACCTCAACTCTCGTCCTCGACCGCGGCCTTGAGCCGGCCCAGCGCTTCGTCCCAGCGCCGGGAGATGAGCTCGAGGGAGCGTCGGGCCTCGTCGAGCGCCCCCGGCCGGAGCTGCCAGAGCCGCTCGCGGCCCTGCGGCAGGCTGCGCGCGAGGCCCGCGCCCGCCAGGACGCGCAGGTGCTTCGTCACCGCCTGCCGGGTGACGTCGGTGCCGGCGGTGAGCCGCGTGATCGACAGCGGACCCTCCGCGCTCAGCCGCGCCACCAGCCGGAGCCGCGTCTCGTCGCCGAGGGCGGCGAAGAGCGGCGCCGCCTCCGCCAGCGCCGCCCTCCTCACCGCGCTAGCCCTCGCCAAGGTACTTCGCGACGTTTCGGACCTGGCTCGCCCATCCTTCCGAGTTCATCCGGTAGGCCTCCGCGCGACGCGCCACCGGGACGCGGTCGAAGCCCGATTCGACGATGCGCAGACGCGTGCCGCCGGGGACGTCCGTGAGCTCGCATTCCACGAGCGTCGTGGGCTCCCCCGAGTAGTCCCGCGCGGCGTCCACGGCGTGGGGATGCCAGCGCCAGGAGAAGAGCCGCTCCGGCTCCATGCGCTCGACGGTCATCTCGAGGGTCAGGTGCTCGTAGCCCGGGTGCGTGATCTTTCCCCTCGCCCGGGCCCCGGGGACGAAAGGATCCTTCATCTCCACGCCGAACCATCTGGAAAACTCGGCGGGATCGGTGAGCGCGCGCCAGACGCGAGCGCGCGGTGCTTTCAGCACGATCTCCTTCTCGATTCTGTCCGTGCTCGTGGCAGCCGTCATTGGCAACCTCCTGGTTGCATAGTACGGCCGGACAGGGCAAAGCGCAACCGTCTAGTTGCAAATAATCGCTGCCGCCCGGCGCGGCCTCCCCTCAGGGAAGCCGGACGACGTCCTCCGGCTCCTTCGGGTTGACGAGCGAGATCTTCGTGAGCTCGATCGACCCGGCGCCGGACAGCGCGATGCGGACGTCGGGCCCGCCGGACTCGGGGAAGTAGTAGGGCTTGCGCAGGCGGAACGTCCCGTCCACGGGGTGCACGGTCCAGCGCGGCTCGGTCCAGAAGGTCCGCTCACCGATCACGACCGTGCCCCGGCCCTTTCCTGCGACGCGAAGCTCGAGACGGCGCAACCGCGCCTCGTCGGCGATGCGCAGGAAGACTCCGTCTCCGGCTTCGGCGAGGCGCAGCCGCGTCCCGTCCACCCGCGCGCCTCCTTCGAGCACGATGTCGCCGAGGACGGGCTCCGAGCCCGCGCCGACGACGCCCTCGCTCCCGAACTCCACGATGGAGCCGCGCGGCGCGGCGGGAGCGAGCGGATACGTGTTCACGACCCAGTGCCCGTCGCGCCGGCCGGGAGCGGCGAGGCGCAGCACCCGCTCGCGAAGGGCGAGGGCGACGGGACTCTTCGCCGGGTCCCAAAGCGCCGCGTCGGGGATGCGATCGCCCGCCGTGCGCACGAGGTGGTCCCACCTCTGGTCGTACGTGAACGCGCCGAGCGCCTGCACGGCGATCGAGACGATCACGAGGAGCCAGCCGGCGATGCGCAGGCCCGCGAGTCCCTCGGGCAGGAAGAGGAGCAAGGCCGGCCAGGCGGAGGTCAGGAGGAGCGTTCCCCACGTGCGTCCGGCTTGCACGTCGCCCGCGACGGCGAGCAGGATCGCCTGGGCGAGGAAGCCGCCGGCGAGCACGGCGGGAAGGAAGCGGCTCGGCCCGCGAAGGGCCCGCACGGCGCCGAAGGCGGCCACGAGGGCCACCGGTGAGAAGGCGAGGACGCCCCGCGCCGGCGAGAAGAGGAAGGCGAGCGGCGAGGCTCCGGGTCCCGCGAGGCCGAGCGCGCCCGCCTCCGCGACCGGCACACCGCTCGTCACGAGGGCGCGGACGAGGAAGGCAACGGCGATACCGGCGGCCAGGTGGACGGCGAGCCAGAGCACGCGCCGGGGCCAGCGGACGAAGATCGCGACGAGGACGACGAGGCCGAAGGCGATCACCGGCGGGTCGAGCGCGGCCGCAACGGGCAGGAAGAACGCCGCACGCTCCGACCACCGGTCGTCGTACTCCGCGCGGACCAGGCAGTAGACC
>JBKPBQ010000208.1:0-9184 GCA_046726955.1 Acidobacteriota bacterium | reverse complement strand
CGGCCGCACGTCGTGACGGCACGGTCATCGCAACTTCCGTTCGGTCAAAAGATCCGATGTTATTCGCGCTCGAGCACCCGTTCAAGCGCGAGCGGCGATCGTCCCATGCGCGGCGGCGCCAGCAGGTCCGCTGCCGCTCGGGCAGGTCGGGGCATAATGGGCTACGCGATGGGCGACGAGGCCGGACGGGAACCGCCAAGCCTCAACGCCTTCCTCGGGGCCCTCTCCGCCGTCCTGGGCGCGATGGCGATGATCGGCGGGGTCCTCGCCTTCGCGCGCGTGGCGCGGCTGCCGGTGCGCACGAGCCTCGTCCTCGGGTCCCTGCTCCTCGCCCTCCCCGGTCTCCTCGCGATCCTGGCCCTCCGGCTTCCGGTCGCGCGAACCCTCGCCCTCCGCGGGGGGACCTCACGTACCTACGCCCTCGCCGCCGGCGTGGGTGTGGGCCTCTGGGTGCTGAGCCTCGGCCTCCTGGAGCTGCAGTTCGCGGTCTGGCCGCCGCCCGAGGGCTATCTCGAAAGCTTCCGCGCCCTGCACGCCGCCCTCAAGCCCGCCAACCCGCTCGATTGGCTCTGGTCGCTGGTGGCGATCGCCGTCGCTCCGGCGCTCTGCGAGGAGCTGCTCGTACGCGGGATCGTCCTCCCGTCCTTCCGCGCGGCCTTCGGCGCCGCCGCGGCGGTCGTGGGCTCCGCGCTGATCTTCGCGGCCATCCACTTCGACTGGTACCGCTTCGTCTTCACGTTCGTAGCCGGCCTCGTGCTCGGGACGATCCGCGTGCGCACCGGGATCCTGCCGCCGAGCATGATCGCGCACGGCCTGCTGAACACGCTGACGTTCGTGGCCGCCCCGTTCTTCGACGACCCCGACCAGCCACTGCCCGACCCGCGGCCGCTCCTGGGGCTCGCGCTGTTCGCCGCCGGCCTCTTCCTGACGTTGCTGCTGCTGCAGCGCCTGCGGCGCGTTGACCGTCCTTCCGGGCACCCTGCTAGACTGCCCGGATGAACCGCACCTGGCGTTTCCTGCTCCTCGCTCTCGCCACCACCGTCGTGTCCCTTCCTTCATACGGACCCGCCCGCGGCGACGAGGCGATACGCGCGATCCCCCCGACGGCCCAGGCTCCGCTCAAGGAGGGCAGCGCCAGGCCCGGCGAGCTCATCGTGCAGTTCCGGCAGGGCGCCGACGAGTCGATGGCGGAGCGCGCGCTCCGGGAAGTGCGTGCGGTCTCCGCCCGGCGCGGCCAGAGGGGGGGCGCCTACCTCGTCACGTTCGCCGACGACGCGAGCGTCCCCGGGGCGCTCGAGAAGCTGACGCGCATGGCCGAGGTCGACTACGCGGAGCGCAACGGGCTCCTCCGCAAGCACCAGGCCCGGACGTTCCAGCCGAACGACCAGTTCTTCCGCTTCCAGTGGAACTTCAAGCAGATCGGCGCGGAGCGGACCTGGGGCATCCAGCAGGGCAAGCGCACGGTCGGCGTGGCGATCGTGGACACGGGCGTCGCCTACGAGAACTACGTCGATCCCGTGGACGGGCGCCGGTACGCGAAGGCCCCGGACTGGGGGGACACTCCGTTCCTGCCCGGATTCGATTTCGTGAACCAGGACTCGCACCCGAACGACGACGAGGGTCACGGCACGCACGTGGCGGCGACGATCGCGGAGGCCACGAACAACAGCATCGGGGTCGCGGGGCTGGCCTTCGGCGTGAGCCTGATGCCGATCAAGGTCCTCGACCGCGAGGGCGTCGGCTCCTTCTTCGACGTGGCCGCCGGGATCGACTTCGCGACGAACTTCAGCCAGGGCGACACGAAGGTCCGCGTGATCAACCTCAGCCTGGGCGGCGGGGGCCAGAGCCAGACCGTGACACGCGCCATCGACGGGGCGGTGGCCGCCGGCATCGTGGTCGTGGCCTCCGCGGGGAACGACGGACGCGCCACGATCGACTTTCCGGCCGCCCTGCCCAACGTGATCGCCGTGGGCGCGGTAGACGCGCAGAAGGCGAAGGCCATCTACTCGAACTTCGGGTCGCAGCTCTCGGTGGTCGCCCCCGGCGGGGACTGCCGGCGCGACACCGACGGCGACGGCTTCGTGGACTGCATCTTCCAGCAGACGCTCGACCCCGACGCGCTCGAGCTCGACCGCTTCGACACGTTCTGCTACTGCGGCCTCCAGGGCACGAGCCAGGCCGCCCCCCACGTCTCCGCCATCGCCGCGCTGCTCGTCTCCCAGGGATTCGACGATCCCGCCGCGGTCAAGGCCGCGATCGAGAAGACGGCGGAGCGGCTGGGCGGCGCGCCGGAAGGGGGCCGCAACGACACGTTCGGCAGCGGCCTCGTCCGTCCGGCGCAAGCGCTCGCCGGGCTCGGCTTCAACCAGGACCCTCAATAACCTCGCGGGACAAAGCACGATGAAGACCCGTCGGACGATACTGGCCGGCCTGCTGTTCGCCGCCTTCGCGACTCCCGCGCGGGCGCAGAAGTTCGGGGTGGAGCTCGAGGGCGGCTACGGCGACCTCACGGGCGCGCAGAGGTCTGCCCAGGCTGTCTTCGACGGGGCGAGCGGGAGCGGGACCTTCGGCGGAGCGTTCCGGTTCGTCCACAAGAAGGGCTTCTACGTGACCGGCGGCGCCCGCACGTGGTCGAAGGACGGCGAGCGCGTGTTCGTGGCCAGCCAGACGGGGCCGATCCAGCGCCTCGGCTTCCCCCTGAGCGTCCGCCTCGTCCCCATCACGGCCACCGTGGGCTACCGCTTCCGCCGCACCCACACGCTCGTCCCCTACGTCGGCGTGGGCGGCGGGGTCACGCTCTATCGCGAAGAGAGCGAGGTCGCGGGAGAGACCGACAACGAGAGCCGTAGCGCGGGGACGTTCCTCGGCGAGGTCGGGCTGGAGTACGGCAAGAAGTCGTTCCGCTTCGCGGTCGAGAGCACCTACTCGATTGCCTCGAACGGAGTCGGCGTCGGGGGCGTCTCGCACGTCTACGGCGAGGACGACATCGGCGGGTGGGCCGTCGTCGGCAAGGTCGTCTACGTCTTCGGCAAGTAGGGGCTATCTCCGGTCGAGGGCCTCGCGGATGATGCGCAGGAGCTCGTCCGGACGCATCGGCTTGCGGACGAGGGGCACGCCCTCGGGCAGGCCTTGCCGCAGCACCTCGTCGTCGGTGTAGCCCGACATGAAGAGGACGCGCAGGCCGGGCGTCCGCCCGGACAGGGACTCGAACAGCTCGCGGCCGTTCCGGTCGGGGAGGACGACGTCCGTGAGGACGAGATGGATGGCCTCGCTCGCGGCGTACGCGGCCTCCGCCTCGCGCGCGGACCCCGCCTCGCGCACGGCGTAGCCCGCCTCCTGGAGCACCTCGGAGAGCAGGGCGCGCACGTCGGGCTCGTCCTCAACGAGCAGGATCGTCTCCGCGCCGGTGGCGAGCGGCGCCTTCTCGCGCTTCGGCACGGACGCGGGGACGTCGTGCGCGTCGACGCACGGCAGCAGCACGTGGAAGGCGCTGCCCTTCCCCGGCTCCGTCTCCACGTCCACCCGCCCTCCCGCCTGCTTCACGATGTCCTGCACCGTGGCGAGCCCGAGGCCCGTCCCCTTGGCCGCGCTCTTGGTCGTGAAGAAGGGCTCGAAGAGGTGCGCCATCACCTCGGGAGCGATGCCGGTGCCGGTATCCGCCACCGTGAACCGCACCGCCGGGCGCTCGACACCCCCGTCCACGCGGAGGCGCGCGGGCTCCGTCTCGAGCGCGAGGAGGCCGCCGCGCGGCATCGCGTCGCGCGCGTTCACGGCGAGGTTCATCACCACCTGCTCCACCTGGCCGGGGTCCGCGAACACCGGGCCGAGGCCCTCGGCCAGCCGGAGCTCGAGCTCGACGTCCTCGCCGATCACGCGCTCGAGCATGCCGTGGACGCCGGACAGGAGACCGTTCACGTCGAGGACCTGGGGCTGGGGGACCTCCTTGCGGCTGAACCGCAGAAGCCGGCGCGTGAGGAGGGCCGCGCGCTCCGCGGACAGCCGGATCTGCTGGGCGGGACGGCGCAGCCGCTCCTCGGCGGGCAGACGGCGCTCCAGCACGTCCGCGAAGCCGAGGATCACGCTCAGCAGGTTGTTGAAGTCGTGGGCGATTCCCCCCGCGAGACGAGCTACGGCCTCCATCTTCTGCGCGATCACGAGCTCTTCCTGCTTCTGCTGGAGCTCGCGGGCGCGGTCCTGCCGCAGGCGGACCTCGCGCAGCTCCCGCTCGATCACCGGCCCCAGGCGGAAGAGGCGGTCCTTCACGAGGAAGTCGTTGGCGCCCGCCTTCATCATGGACGCGGCCTGCTCCTCGCCGATGAACCCGGTGACCACGATGAAGGGCAGGTCGAGCGTCGTCTCGCGCAGCAGGTTGAGGGCGGCGGGCGCGCTGAACCGGGGCAGCGAGTAATCGGAGAGGATGACGTCCCACGTTTCGCCGCGGAGCGCCGCCTTCATGGACTCCGCGTCGTCCACCCGGCGGTACTGGGGGTCGTAGCCGAACCGCCCCAGCTCGCGGACGATCAGCTCCGCGTCCTCCTCCCGGTCCTCGATGACGAGCGCGCGAAGGACGGGCCCCAAGTCAGCCCGCCGCGGGCGAGGGCGGCGCCTCGT
The DNA here is from genome assembly GCA_046726955.1 of Acidobacteriota bacterium. Classification (GTDB taxonomy): domain Bacteria; phylum Acidobacteriota; class Vicinamibacteria; order Fen-336; family Fen-336; genus CAVPGH01. The sequence continues at coordinate 4,573 of JBKPBQ010000208.1, read as the reverse complement.
TGACCTGCAGCCAGTACTGCCCGAGCTGGCGGGCCGCCTCCTGGAACGCGTCGTAGTCCACAGGCTTCCGGACGTAGCTGTTCGCGCCGAGGGCGTACCCGCGGGCGAGGTCGGCCTGCTCGCGCGACGAGGTGAGGATGACCACGGGCACGAGGCGCGTCCGCGGGTGGGCGCGCAGCCGCTCGAGGACCTCGAGCCCGGAGACCTTGGGCAGGTTCAGGTCCAGGAGCACCACGGCGGGGAGGGGATCCTGGGATTCGCGGAGCAGGTAGTCGAGGGCGGCCGCCCCGTCGCGGACCACGTCCACGCGGCTCTGGACCGCGTTGCGGCGGAGGGCGCGCAGGGTCAGCTCGACGTCGTCCTCGCTGTCCTCCACGAGGAGGATGACGGGCGTGCTCACGACTCCGCTCCCTTCCCCAGGGTGAAGTAGAACGTTGCGCCCTGGCCGGTCGCCCCCACCGCCCACGTCCACCCCCCATGCCGCTGGACGATGCGGGCCACGGTGGCGAGGCCGATCCCGGAGCCGGGGAACTCGTCGGAGCTGTGCAGCCGCTGGAACGCGCCGAAGAGCTTGTCCGCGTACGCCATGTCGAATCCCGCCCCGTCGTCGCGCACGTAGAAGACCGCCTCCCCTGCCCCGTTCTCCATTCCGAAGGTGATCCGCGCCCGGGGCTTCCGTGAAGTGTACTTCCAGGCGTTGTCCAGGAGGTTCTCGAGGACGAGGCGGATCAGGCGGGAGTCCCCAGTGGCGCAGAGGCCGGGAGCGGCGCTGAAGTCCACGATCCGCTCGGGCTGGGCCGCGCGCAGCGCCGCGTCCACCTCCCCGGCGAGCGCGGTCAGGTCCACCCGCTCGCTCCGGAGCTGCCTCCGCGCGAGCCGGGAGAGCAGCAGCAGGTCGTCGATGATCTGCCCCATGCGCCGCGTGGCCCTCCGCACTCGCTCCATGTAGTCGTGCGCCTTCTCGTCGAGCCCCGTCCCGTAGTCTTCCTCGAGGGCGCGGGTGAAGCCGTCGATCGCGCGCAGCGGCGTCCGGAGGTCGTGGGAGACCGAGTAGCTAAAGGTCTCGAGCTCGCGGTTCGCGGCCTCGAGCGCTCTCGCGCGCGAGGCGAGGCGGTCGTTGAGCGCGCGGATCTCGTCCCGGTTGCTCCGGATCTCCTCCTCGCTGCGCCGCCTTTCCGTCACGTCCGCCACCGTCCCCAGCCAGCCGCTCGGCTGGCCGAGGGCGTCGAAGAGCGGCGCCGCCGCCGCGCTCACCCACAGCTCCTCCCCGTCCGGGCGCTGGAGCCGGTAGTCGGCGCGGAACTCGCCACTCCGCTCGATCGCCGCGTCCCAGGCGAACGCCACCCGCGCGAGGTCGTCCGGGTGGACGGCGTGGCTCCACGCGCGGCCCCGAGCCTCCTCCGGGCTGAGGCCGGTGAGCTCGCACCAGCGGGTGTTGACGAACGTGCACTCCCCGCGGGCGTCGACCTCGAAGATGCCCACGGGGGCCTGGACGCCGAGCGTGCGAAAGCGCGCCTCGTTCTGCCGCAGAGCGCTCTCCGCCTCGCGCTTCTCCGTGATGTCGCGCCCGATGAGCGAGCCTCCGATGACGTGGCCGGTCTCGTCACGCAGCGGAGTGACGCGCACGTCGTACCAGCGGGAGTCGGGCCGCGGCTGCCCCAACGTCCACAGGGCCTGAGTCTCCTCGCCCCGGAGTGCCCGGCCGACCACGGACAGACGCTGGGCCAGCGCCTCGGGGTGGTCGGCAAGGATGTCTGCGATCCGAGCCCCTTCCTTGAGCTCGGCCCCGAAGCGCTCCTCGTACTGGCGCTTCAGGGCGGTGTTGAACGTCATGATGCGGAAGTCCCGGTCGATCGCGGACACGATGTCGTGAGTCCCCTCGAGGATCCCCGTGAGGAGTGAGCGCTCGAGCTTGCGGTCGGTGATGTCGCGGGAGATCCCGAAGACGCCGGTGATGCGGCCCTGGGCGTCGCGACACGGGCCTTTGATCGCGAGATAGGTCCGGCGGTGGTCGCCCACGAACTCCGCGTACTCGTCGGTCCGGTTCTCCCCCGTCTCGAGGATGGTGCGGTCGCGGTCGCGGATGGTGCGGGCCATCTCCGGTGCGAAGAGCTCGTCGTCGGTGCGGCCGATGACGTCCTCGACGCGGCGCTGGAGATAGTCGGCGCCCGCGGTGTTGATCATCAGGTAGCGCCCCTCCCGGTCCTTCACGAAGACCACGTCGGTCGTCCCCTCCGTCACCGAGCGGAGGAGCGTCGTCGTCTCCTCGAGCCGCCGCTGCACGTCGCGCCGGCCCTGGACCTCGGCGGCGAGGGTGAGGGCGGTGGCCCCGAGCACGATCAGGAAGGTCTGGACGAGCAGGACCGTCGCGGTGGGCGAGCCCGCCACGAAGGGACCGACCCCGTGCGTCGCCCCCCAGATCGCGACTCCCGAGAGACCGAGCACCAGCCACGAGGTGACGGCGGGACCGAACCGGAACGCGGGCCAGGCGACGAGCGGGAGGAGGGTCGCGCTCAGGGGTCGCGCGAGCTCGGTCGAGAACGTGCCGCCGAAGACGAGCGCGCTCGTGACCGCGGCCGCGGCGGCGAGAAGCACGAGCTCCGCCGCGGCTCGCCAGGACAGGGGAGCGAGGACCTTCTCCCGGAGCGCGAGCAGGGCGGGGGCCACGAGGATGACGCCCGACGTGTCGGCGAGCCACCACGTGAGCCAACGCGCGCCGATGTGGCCTTCCACGAGCCCGCCCCAGGCTCGCGTAGCGAGGCCGAGCGTGGCCGAAAGGGTGCTCGCCGCTACCGCGCCGACGATCAGGCCAAGGGCGACGCGCGTGCGCCCGAGCGTCAGCGGGCCCGGCGCGAGCCGGCGCATGATGCTGGCGCCGACGACCGCCCTCAGCGCTCCCCCCGCCGAGCTCGCGGCCACGACGACCACGACGTTCGCGAGATTCCCCTGGGAGGCCGCCGCCCACAGGGTCCCGAAGAGGAAGACGCACGCCCAGATGATCGGAAAGGCCCACCGGCCGAGGAAGAGGGCCCCTACGAGTCCCACTCCGGCGGGCGGCCACACGCCGGCGATGTAGTCCGGAGGAGCCGTGAACAGCAGGCCCAGCCGGCCGGACACGTAGTAGACCGCGACGAACACGAGGACGCCGCGCCACGGCAGCGAAGCCGGCGGTGGCGACGGCGATTCGGCCCGAGCGTCGTCTTTACGGCCGGAAACCACTGGTGACGATGATAGACCCTTACCGCTTCGGGCGGTTCAGGGCCGCACGGAGAGCCAGGCCGCCGAGCCCGATGCACAATGGCCTGGGAGGCGACACATGACCAGCCCAGTCCCGCCGGCCTTCGGCAACGAGCGCTCGCTCGTCAATTGGACGACTCTCATCTACGGCCTGCACGCGTTCAGCATCGTGACGGGAATCCTCGGGACCGCCACGGTGATCGGCGCGTTCCTCACGGGCTGGCCGTCGATCATCGCCGTGATCCTCAACTACGTGAAGCGCAGCGAAGCGCGCGGCAGCTGGATCGAGTCGCACTTCCGCTGGCAGATTCGCACCTTCTGGTTCGGGCTGCTCTGGGTCGTGCTGTGCGGCCTGCTGGTCGTCCTCACGCTGGGCATCGGCATCGTCGTCGTCTGGCTGCCGCTCGCCTTCGTGACGCTCTGGTTCATCTACCGGATCGCGCGCGGATGGCTGCGCCTCGGCGCGCGGCAGCCGATGTACGCCTGAGGTCCGCTCAGCGTGACGCGTCGGGTGACGCGGCCAGCGAGAAGCGCTCGCGCTGCTCGACCACCTCACCGCTCGCCTCGTCCTTCGCCTGCAGGACGAGCTCGTAGTCGCCCTCGGCCAGGCCGTCGAGAGGAAGGCCGAGCAGCCTGACCACCCGGCCGTCGGCGTCGGCGGCGATCCGCGTCGGCGGCGCCTGCTGCACCACCCGGCCGCTGGAGCCGACGAGAGCGAGAGCGGCCAGGACCCGCGGAGGCGGCGCGGCCCCGTACACCTCGAACTGGCAGTACAGGTGTCCCGCGGTCGCGAAGACGCGGTGAGCGGAGAAGGCCGGCCGAGCCTGCCCCTGCCCCTCGGTCCGCGGCTCGAGCTTGTCCGCGAGGATGGGGGTCGAAATGCGCAGCGACGACGGCGCCGGCACCTCCAGCCGCTCCGTCGCCGAGCCGAGCGTGCCGCTCCCCGGGTCGCGCACCACCACCCTCGCCTGGGCGACCCCCGCCGGGACGTCGAACTCGCGCGCGAAGGCGCGCCACGCCGGGCGCTCGTCGTCCTTGACGGTCACGCCGACCGCCCCGTCGAAGGCGAGCTCGCGCCCGCTGTCGCGCTCCGTCACGCGCACGCTCACCTCGCGCTTGCCGGCGCGCGCGCCCCCCGCTCCGCTCGCGTCGAACTCCGCGGTCACGAGCAGGCGCGCGGTGTCCCGCCCGCGCGGCTCGAGCACGTAGGCCTTCGCCCGCACCGGCAGGCCCGAGGCGTCTTGCGGGGAGTCGAGGGCCCGGGCCACCGCCGGCTGGAGCGCGGGTCCCTTCCCCTTGCGCTCCCCCGTCGGCGCCGCTCCGAGCTCAGCGCGCA